>CAYUBS010000041.1:0-21592 GCA_964443145.1 uncultured Wenzhouxiangellaceae bacterium
GAATCCGATTTCCTATAGCCCCTCATGTTCATTTCGCGCGTGATGGCTTCGCGGAACAATTCGCCGAAAACGGCCGAGTTATAACCGCCCTCAATACCCATCGGGTCGAAGAAATTCCAGGTACGAAACTGGCTGAAGTTGGCGCCAGGATCCTCGTCAGAGCGCACAGTCAGTCCGGAAGAGCAGGCTGTCGTGAGCAACAGAAGCAGGAGGAGCGGCAGTACCGCAAGCGAACCCGTGTGCTTGCGGCACCTCTTGAGAAAGTGACCCATGCCGTCTACTTGGCCGCAGCCGGGTCAGCGACCGGGAACTGGGAAAAGATCTTTTCTACCGTGTTGGTGACGGTCTCACGCAGTTGGCCCTGCATTTTGTCTGTCACGGTAAACGTGGCGACACCCTGCCAGACCATCTTGTGCGTTGAGCTGTCTACCATGTCGATATAGACATTGGCCTGTGTGTACTGGTGAACCGTTGTACGTGTGGCTCCTCCGCCATAACCACCCCAGGGACCACCGTATCCATAGCCACCCCTGCCGTAGTACCCGCCGTAAAGGTAGGGATCCTGGTAGGTATTGACCCGTACTTTATCTTCCGCGGCAATGGATACATTGACCTGAAGCTGCGGCGAGGCCGACGTGGTGAAGCCACGCGAATTCATCTGTGAACGAATGGCGTCGCGAAAATGCTGGCCCAGCAAGTTGGAATAACCATCCCCCTCGATACCCATTTGACTAAAGAAGTCGTAGGTCTTGAACTGGCTCATGTTGACACCTGGATCGGCGTCAGAGCGGACCGTCACGCTTGGAGCGCATGCAGTGAGTAGTGTTGCCATAACGGCAACTGCAATAAACATTCCTATCGAAGGCCGATTCAAACTGAGTTTCATGGAACACTCCAAAAAAAGTTAGACCGCTATCGTACCAGTGGAAGTTCCTTTGGTCACTTGTTTGCTACAGCTTCCAAAGCCGCAACCGCGGGCAGGATCTTGCCTTCCACGAACTCCAGGAATGCGCCTCCACCCGTGGATATGTAGCTGATACCGTCCCTGACTCCAAACTGATCGATCGCCGCCAACGTATCACCGCCACCGGCAATACTATAAGCCGAGGATCGCTCAATGGCTTCTGCCATTGCACGCGTACCTCCAGCGAAACTGGGGAACTCGAACACGCCAACCGGCCCGTTCCAGATGACCGTACCGGCGCCCGCAATGATCTCGGAGTATTCCATCGCCGTTAACGGGCCGATATCCAGGATCAATTCATCGTGCTGAACTTCATCTACAGGCCGAACGATCGGATCGGCGTCCGCGGAGAACGCTTTGGCTACGACTACGTCTTTCGGGATCGGTATGGTTCCACCGCCGGCATGAGCTTTCTGGATCAGCAACTGGGCCTGATGAATCAGATCGGGCTCGTAGAGAGACTTGCCCACGCCATATCCGGAAGCAGCGATGAACGTGTTGGCGATTCCACCGCCCACGATCAGTTCGTCCACTTTGTCCAGCAGCGTTTCCAGTACCGTTAACTTGGTTGAAACTTTAGAACCACCTACGATGGCCAGCAATGGCTTTACCGGGTTGTGCAGGCCCTTTGCCAGCGACTCCAGCTCACGTGCCAGCAAAGGCCCGGCGCAGGCGACCGGGGCATAACGCGTCACACCCTCAGTGGAAGCCTGTGCCCGGTGTGCAGTGCCAAACGCATCCATCACGAAGACGTCGCACAGTGCTGCCATGGTTCGCGACAGCGCCTCGTCATTGCCCTTTTCACCCGCATTGAAGCGAACGTTTTCACACAGCACGATCTCGCCCGGCATGATCTCGATACCGTCGAGCCAGTCGCCTTGCAGCCGCACTTCGCGGCCCAGCAACTCACCGAGGCGATCAGCTACCGGTTGCAGCGAAAATTTTGCTTCGGGCTGACCCTCTACCGGTCTTCCAAGGTGCGACATGATCATCACGGCCGCGCCCTTCTCAAGCGCGATCCGGATCGTCGGCAAAGCCGCCCTGATACGGGCGTCAGAGGTGACCCTGCCATCGCTGACAGGGACATTCAGGTCTTCCCGGATCAGGACGCGCTTGCCGTCCAGATCCAGGTTTTCCATGCGTAAGTAGCTCATAAGTCCTCAGGCATTCATCAATGCGATCGTGGTATCGAGCATGCGGTTACTGAAACCCCACTCGTTGTCATACCAGCTAAGCACTTTCACCAGGTCGCCTTCCATGACCCGTGTCAGACCCGCATCAAAAATCGATGAGTTCGGATTGTGATTGAAATCGCAGGAAACCAGGGGCTCGTCGTTGTAGGCAAGCACACCTTTCAAAGAGCCTTCAGAGGCCGCCTTGATTGCGCCGTTGATTTCTTCAATACTGGTTGAACGGCCGGCTTTGAACACCAGGTCGACTACCGAAACATTGATGGTCGGGACACGCATGGAGTAACCGTCCAACTTGCCATTCAGTTCGGGCAGGACCAGGCCTACGGCCGCAGCTGCACCGGTTTTGGTCGGAATCTGGCTCATGGTTGCTGAGCGCGCACGTCTCAGGTCTGTATGAAATACGTCAGTCAGCACCTGGTCGTTGGTGTAGGCATGAATGGTAGTCATCAAACCACTTTCGATACCCACGGTTTCATGCAGCACTTTGGCCAAAGGCGCCAGGCAGTTGGTTGTGCAGGAAGCGTTGGAAATGACCAGGTCGGTCGACTTCAGGGTGTCCTCATTAACGCCATAAACAATTGTATTGTCGACCTGCTGGCCGGGCGCTGAAATGATGACTTTCTTTGCACCGGCTTCGATATGCTTACCGGCGGTTTCCTTGCTGCGGAAAAGACCCGTGCATTCAAACACAACGTCCACACCCAGCTCTGCCCATGGCAGTTTTGAGGGATCGCGTTCTGCGAACACTTTGACGCGGTCGCCATTCACCACCAGGTCTCCACCGTCAACTGCGACTTCATAGCCAAAGGTGCCGTGAGCGGTATCGTACTTGGTCAGGTGGGCATTGGTGTTTGCATCACCCAGGTCATTGATCGCGACGATGTCGATTTTTCCATTCCAGCCGTACTCATGAATGGCCCGCATGATGTTCCGACCGATACGCCCATATCCGTTAATTGCTACTTTGATAGTCATTATTTTGTTTCTCCTTAGCTGTTAGATTGTTTTGATTGGTTCATTAAGCCGCCGCAATTGATTCGCGGACAGCCTGGCTGACGTTTTCCACCGTCAACCCATAGTGTTTGAACAGTTCACCTGCAGGGGCTGATGCACCGAACTGGTCTATTCCAATAATACGGCCCTTGTCGCCGGCAAAAGACGCCCAACCGGCTGTGACGCCCGCCTCAACGACCACACGGGCGGCCAGTGCAGGGGGCAATACGGACTCGCGATAGGCTTCGTCCTGCTGCTGAAAGAGCCCAGGGTTTGGCATAGACACTACCCGCACCTTAACGCCCTCAGACGACAATTCGTTGGCAGCCGCTACGGCAAGGCCAATCTCGGAACCCGTTGCGATAATCAAAGCCTGCGCTGTTCCGTCTGTCTCACGAAGTACATAGCCTCCGCGGGCCACGTTTTCAAGTTGCTCCGCAGTTCTGGGTTGATGAGGTAGCCCCTGCCTGGAGAAAATCAGGGCCGAAGGCGCAGCCTGGCTCTCCAGTGCGCACTTCCAGGCAACGGCAGATTCGACCGTATCGCAGGGCCGCCAGACTTCAAGATTTGGAATCAGGCGCAAACTTGCAACATGCTCTACGGGTTGATGCGTGGGTCCATCTTCACCCAGCCCAATGGAATCATGCGTATATACGTGGATGTTGCGGGTAGGCAACAGGGCTGACATGCGCACAGCGTTGCGGGCGTAATCCGAGAACACCAGGAAGGTTGCGTTGTAAGGGATGAAACCGCCATGCAGGCTGATTCCATTGCAGATGGCTGCCATGCCGAATTCCCGAACGCCGAAATAAATATAGTTGCCGTTTTCGGTGCCGTCATTGACGTCCTCACTGCCAGACCAGATGGTGAGATTTGAGCCGGCCAGATCGGCAGACCCACCCATCAACTCGGGTAACAGGGGACCGAAAGCATTCAATGCCATCTGAGAGGATTTACGTGTCGCAACATCCCCACTCTCTGCCTGCAAGGCGCTGATGATGCCGGAAGATTTTTCACTCCAGTTTTCTGGCAGACGCCCCGACATCCTGCGCTTAAACTCTTCAGCCAGGCCGGAAAAATCTGCCTGGTAGGCTTCGAATTTCGCGTTCCACGCGGCTTCGGCTTCTGTGCCGGCCTGTTTGCAATCCCATGCTTCGGCGATTTCTGCAGGAATTTCAAACGGTGCATGATCCCATCCGAGATTCTTTCGGGTCGCAGCAATTTCTTCAGCACCCAACGGGGCGCCGTGGGTTGCTTCGGTTCCCTGCTTGTTGGGCGAGCCGAACCCGATCACGGTGCGCGCGCAAATGAGTGTGGGTCGCTCTGTCTCAGCACGGGCAGTATCTATTGCCTGCTGAATCTCAAGTGGATCGTGGCCATCTACGCCGCGAATCACCTGCCACCCATATGCTTCAAAACGGGCCGGCGTATCATCAGTGAACCAACCCAGCACTTCGCCGTCAATTGAGATGCCATTGTCATCCCAGATGGCCACCAGTTTCCCGAGTCCAAAACGACCAGCCAGAGAACAGGCTTCGTGCGATATTCCTTCCATCAGGCAACCATCACCAAGAAACACCCAGGTGTGGTGGTCCACGATCTCATGTCCGCCGCGGTTAAAGCGATTGGCCATTACCTTTTCTGCCAGAGCCATACCCACGGCATTGGCAATCCCCTGCCCCAGCGGGCCGGTGGTGGTTTCCACACCCGGAGCTTCGCCGTATTCAGGATGACCCGGGGTCTTTGAGTGCATTTGCCGGAAATTACGCAATTCCGACATCGGCAGGTCGTAGCCGGTCAGATGCAACAGCGAATACAACAGCATGGAGCCGTGACCATTGGACAACACAAACCGGTCACGGTCAGCCCAGTCCGGGTTTTCAGGGCTGTGCTTCAGGTTATCCCGCCAAAGAACTTCTGCAATATCAGCCATTCCCATAGGCATGCCCGGATGTCCCGAGTTGGCCTGTTGAACAGCATCCATAGAAAGAGCGCGAATCGCATTTGCGAGTTGATTTCGAGTAGGCATAGAGGTTTCCGTATCGCTAGTTTGGGTCGGCCATGTAGTTGAAAAAAGAGAACTCTGGTAAAGAGTCGAGCCAACAGACTAATTTAGACTAATTTCAGCCGTGTGGGCAAGCGCTGATAAGCGCTCTGCCCTGAATTTATCAACTTGATTTGACGAGGGTCAACTGCGATTCGCTGCCTTGCCGAATTTTTTCAGCTTTCCTGCTTTGTAATCTGCCCAGTACTCATCCAGTTCTTTGCGCACAACGGGCAACAGGAAATAGATACCGAGAATATTTGGGAAGGCCATCGCGAAAATCATCGCATCGGAAAAATCGATGACGGACCCGAGCTGCATCGAAGAACCAACGACGATAAAAAACAGGAACAGCAATTTGTAGACCACGTCGGTGGCCAGTGACTCACCGAACAGGTAAGTCCAGGCCTTCAAGCCATAGTATGACCATGAAATCATCGTGGAAAAAGCAAACAGGACGACAGCAACTGTCAACACCCAGGGAAACCAGGAAATGCTCGATGCAAAAGCGGCTGATGTGAGTGCAACGCCCTGGCTGGGGTCAACTGAAGGGTTCCAGGTTCCGGTGATAATAATCACCAGCGCGGTGATCGTACAAACTACGACGGTGTCAATGAAAGGCTCATACAGCGCGACAAACCCTTCGGAAACAGGCCGGTTGGTTTTTACCGCCGAATGGGCAATCGCCGCAGAGCCGATTCCGGCCTCGTTGGAAAAAGCCGCCCGTTTGAAACCCTGGACTAACACACCGACCACGCCTCCGGAAATACCCGGCGCAGTGAACGCGCCGGTAATAATCGCATTGAATGCGGCGGGCACCTCGGACAGGTTCATTAGAATGATCACCAGGCCGGCCGTGACATAAATGACAGCCATCAACGGTACAATTTTCGAGGTAACCCGTGCAATCCCCTGGATGCCCCCGATGACTACAAGACCTACCAGTGTCGCCACAACAATGCCAAACAACCAGCCCTTATCAGCCAGCCAGCTTGCTTCCCCGCCTGTAACGGAGACCAGTTGCATGAAGCTCTGGTTGGCCTGGAACATGTTACCGCCGCCAAAAGATCCGCCAACGCAGAAAATGGCAAAAAGCACGGCCAGCACTTTGCCCAGTGACTTTAACTTGTCACTACGCTCAGCCAGTCCTTTTGACAGGTAGTACATTGGGCCGCCCGATACGCTGCCATCGGTGTACTCATTCCGGTATTTCACACCCAGGGTGCATTCTACGAACTTGGAAGACATGCCGAGTAACCCGGCCAGGATCATCCAGAACGTCGCGCCGGGCCCACCCAGCGAAACAGCTACAGCTACACCCGCTATATTTCCCAGACCAACGGTTCCGGAAAGCGCGGTCGCCAGGGCCTGGAAATGCGTAACCTCGCCAGCAGCCAATGGGTCGGAGTAATCGCCCCGCACCAATTGAAAACCATGCTTGAGCGCACGCAGATTGATGAACTTGAAATAAAACGTGAAGAAAGTGGCGGCCAGAAGCAACCAGACAAGCACGAATGGAACCTGCACACCGGCCAGCGGAAATGATGAAAAAATAAACCCCGAAACAGCTCCTGCGTAGGGTTGAACGGCCTCGTTAATCCGGGCATCGATGCCCTCGTTTGCCAGCAACGGAAAGGAAGCCGCGGACAAAGCGACGGCGAGGGCTGTTCCAAGCCCCGTTATTTTTCTTGGCACTAGACTCTCCAGGTCGTGGTCAGATGCAGTTCCAAATTCAGGGAACTACGGTAACAGGCAATTTGGACACTTGCACCAGCGTGTTGGCGACACTGCCGAACAATTGAGTCTTGATGCGGGATGAGCCTGTCTTCCCAATGATGAGATTGGTCACGCCAAACTCGACGCCAATCGCGCTGAGTGTCTCGGCCGGGTGGCCATGGCGAACTACACCCCTTGCAAACAGACCTTTCTCACGTAACTGGCTAACCACTGGGTCCACGATTTCCTTGTGCGCCCGCTCCAGTTCGTCTTCACGGCGTTTGTGACGCTCAGCGTTTTCCTGCGCCGTGTTGAACGAGTACGGTGTCCAGTCAATGACGTGGGCAACAATCAGCTGTAATTTTGATTCTTCTGCCCGTCCTGCGGCGTAATCCAGTGCACGTTGGCTGCAATTGCTGCAATCAATTCCCACAAGCAATACCTTGCTCATCTTTCTGCTACCTCTTGATTAATGTTAATTCTGTTTTTGGTTCAATAAATTCAATACTAACCCATCAGGCAGGGTCATCGCGCCATTTGATTGAACATCCAATTGATGCAACCTGATCCTTCGGACCGTGGCCGCTGTCGGCGACCTGCTTCATGGCCAAAAAGAGATCCCGTCGCATTCCGCCTGTATCGGCATTCCGCCCGCTTTCGTCGAGGCGGCCACGATATTGCAGGGCGAGTTCAGCGTTATAACCAAAAAAATCAGGCGTACAAACCGCCCCGTAAGCCCGCGCCACTTGCTGGGTCGAATCCAGCAAGTAAGGAAACGGGTAATTGAACTCAGAAGAAACCCGCTGCATATTCTCAAAGGAATCTTCGGGGTAATCATCGGGATCGTTAGACATAATGGCTACGCAATGGACTCCGGATTCTTTCAACCCCACTGCATCCCTGACCAGTTTGGAATTGATCGCCTTAACGTACGGGCAATGGTTGCAGATGAACATCACGAGCAACCCGTTAGGACCCGCACAATCATGCAAAGCCCAGGTATTTCCATCCACGCCCTGCAGAGAAAAATCCGGTGCCGGCGCACCAAAATCGCAAACCGGTGTACGAGTACTTACCATTTTTTACCAACATCCAGGCGAAAAACCGCATTATATCAGCCTTCAGGCGTGATTTTACCTGCGCAGATTCCCAAAAATTTGCTATGATTAAGTTAAACTTTTAAGGGATTTCGTACTCAAAGCTCTGGCAAGCCAAACCGGCGCACCAACAGCACAGTGGAAGTAACAAGCAAATGACAGACAGCAAAGTTCGCACAGGATTCAGAGCAGGAGTTAATCTCCCCTGCCTGACATTGTGCCTGGCTTTTGCTGTTGCCGGTGCAGAGCAGTCTCATGCTCAGGGATTTATCCTGGCCAACGACACGATGGACCTGGTGGCTGGGGGGACGATAGAAGAAAGTGTCGGCCCGGCTCCTTTTACGGTAATTACCGACAATAACGCGGGCCTCGACTTTGATCTCGGGGGAAGTGAAACCCGCAAGCTGCAACTGCTCCTGAATCAACCACTGACACTCAGTACAGGCACCAATGCCCGCGTTCTGGACAACGGCGGTGACCTGCTTGGTCTTGACGCTACCCTGAATGTACCAGTGAGCAATGGCTTCGAACTCACAGCCGGCGTAGATCGCCAGATCGAATCCGCGCGCTTTCAGTCGCTTGGAAACATTCAGTGTATGAATGGCACTTTGCGGGCCGACTCCTACACTGCCTCCGGCTGTCGCTTCGTAAATGAACCCCTGGCGACGACCGAGCAAAATCGTTTCAATCTTGGTGCCCACATGAACATGGGCAACGCGACAGGTTCAATCAACTGGTTCACACAGGATTCAGAGTTGAATGCAATGGGAGCCAGACGGCCAGGCGGACCGAGAGGACAGGCCGTCATGGGTAAAAGCCTGCTGTCTCCCAACCTCGGCAACCCGCTAACGAACTTCGGGGGCAATGACCCGCTGCAGTACCTCAACAGCGAAGCCAGTGGCGTAAACCTTAATTTCAAAGTCGGCATCTCAACAGACACCCGGGGAGATGTTCGCCTCGGACTCGCTTTCACCCGGGTGCTCGAAGCCGACTACCAGGGACTGTATTCCGGCGGTACCGACATGATGTCCTGGACGCTGGCCGAACCATTCAACACGGCCGCCATGGACCTGCAGTGGAGCCGTGGCGCTTTCAGTACCAATATCCAGGGATTCTATAGAGAGTCGGTCGACTTCCTGGATAGAAACAATGTCGACAGCCTGACAACGTTCGACGTGCATTTCACCTGGCGCACGCCCTGGAATGCAAATCTCAGTGTCGGGGCATCCAACGTATTGAACGCAGGCGCGGACCAGCCGGCAAGCGCCGACAGCCAGCCAGTAGATCCGTTCGAGTCCATATACGGTCGAATTCCTTACGTCAGGTACAAACAGGATCTCTGATTTTTCTGCCGAACCCGGCTGAGTCCTGATTCATCATGGTAAACTTGCGCGGTTTCGCGCTCTGAAGGTTAAAAAATGAATAAGATTTTGATTGCTATCCTATCCCTGTCGGCCAGCCTCTCACTGCTGGCTGCTGACGGTTTCTCCTCACTGGAAGAACAAATGACCGGTAAGGAATTCAATTCAGCAGGACTGGAAAACCTCTCTCAACAGGAGCTGGAGTCCCTGAATAACTGGATTCGAGTACATTCAGTTGCGACACTGGCTGCAGCATCGACCAGCCCCAAGGGCAAACCTTCGAAGGAAGACGACCCCGAAGAGGAAAGTGACGACAACGAGCGCACCACGATCACCAGCACTCTGGTCGGGAAATTCAGTGGCTGGGATGGCCAAACGACGTTCAAGCTGGCCAATGGCATGATCTGGTCCCAGGACGACAAAGACAAATTCTATACAAAAGAAGTTGAGAATCCGTTGGCGGTGATCGAACCCGGCATGTTCGGTAAGTGGAGACTGCACATCGAAGGGTACGATGAAGACTGCCGCGTGAAGCGCATCCAGTAGCGCTGCCATTCAGCCGGGATGACCTGTCAGAGGTTTCTTCTTAGCTCGCTGCTCATGTTTCTTGTCTGACGCATTGCTTTGCGTTGCTGGCGACTGCGAAAGAGCAGCGCCCGAACCGCCAGGTAAGCCACCGCAGCGAGTCCCATCAACACAAAGGGTCCTTTTGAGGACGTCTGGCTGAATCCAGCTGAATCCCACCAGTACCAGCCGAAACCTGCAACAAACACAGTGATCGCCACGTAGCTGACCATGTTTAGCCGATAGATCCGGTCACGCAGTCTACGGGCTCGAAAGACATCGAGGTCTGCTTCACTCACTTCGCCCTGCTCAAATCCGCAGTTACTGCAAACTGGCGTCTGACTGGAAATTTTCTTGCCGCACTCGGGGCAGGCGACTATCGCCATAACTACTCTCCAAAAAACCTCAACTCTGCGCACAGGCCGCCCACTTCCCGATTACTGAAATGTATCGACCAGCCGTAGAGGTCGCACAACCGTTTGACAATGGCAAGACCCAGGCCCGCACCCTTGCCGGTAATATTCTGCCCACGATAATGCCGATCGAATACGTGTTCAATATCATCTTCAGGAATTCCCGGACCCGTGTCTTCTACCTTGACACGGCCGTTGCCTATGGTGATCACGACCTCTCCCTCAGCGGTATACCGCATCGCGTTCCCGATCAGGTTTCCGACGGTTACCGCCACTACAGACTCCGGGGCGATCACGCTGACCCGGTCCTCCTCTACCACCCGTAGTACCAGTGGCTTGTTGCCAACCAGAGGTTCGTAGAGGTGTACGACTTCACTGATAATCTTGCCGATGTTATGCGCCGCACTGTCTTTATCGGTGCCCTGCTCGGCCCGCACGATGTGCAAAAGAGCAGTGGTTATGTCGGCTGATTGCCTGGCCGCGCGGGCAATTCGTAACAGCCTCGTTCTAACCTTGGGCTCCAGGTCGGGCTGAGCCAGAAGCAATTCCGTGGCGCCAGTTATCACCGTAAGCGGCGAACGCAATTCATGGCTTACATCGGCATTGAACTCCCGGTCACGCTCGACCAGGTGATGCAGGCGATCGGCATAGCTGTCGAGCGCCGCAGCCAGTTGTCCAACTTCATCATCGGCAAAATGCTCTGACAGCCTTTCGGACTTGGTCTCCTCGCTCAGCGTATCCAGACGCGCGGCAAGGTCCGTCACCGGCTTCATTACCCGGCGTGAAGACCAGGTGCCGAGCATGAATGAGAAAATGGAAAATACGAGCACAACGCCGACCAGCGCGAAGATCAACTGCTTCTTGATCCGCTGATTATCACTGACGTCGTATATAAGGAAGGCCCACAGGTCATCTTCCTTGAGAATCGCAGCTTTGAACACACCGCCTGCAATTCTCACGTCGTGAACCCCCGAGGGGAGATCCCGAACTTCGGCACTCACCGTATTATTGGGGTCACCCGGGCGCGTGATGTAGCCCTGAATTCGTGTATAAAATGGTTCAACAACAGAGGCATCAAGGCGTAACTGACCGACGTAATCATCCAGCTCCTGGGCCAGGGTTGCGCCGATAAGCTGATCCTCAAGGTAGTTTTGCAGTGCCAGGGTACTGATGGCAAAAAGGGCACTTAGCAAGGTGCCCAATAAAAGAAAAGAAAGAACAATTCGGCTTCGAAGCCTACGACGATACAGCATCCGGCTCAACCAGGCGGTAACCGATTCCGTGTCGCGTCTGGATCATATTACTGCTGAACGGCTTGTCGATGGCACTACGCAGGGAATGGATGTGCACACGCAGACTGTCGCTATCGGGCATCTCCTCTCCCCAAACCTCCATTTCGAGGTCCGCACGGGAAACGACATTGGGCGATGCACCCATCAGGCACTGCAGTAACTTCAGGCCAATCGGGTTCAGGTAAATCTCCTCGCCTTCCCGGTTAACACTGAGCGTGTCCAGGTTGAATTTGAGGTCACCTACCTTGAGTTCTCTGCGGTTCCTGCGCCGACCACGCCCGGCCAGAACGTTCAGGCGGGCTTCGACCTCTTGTAACTCGAAGGGCTTCACAAGGTAGTCATCGGCGCCGGTTTCAAAACCAGCCAGCTTGTCCTCCAGCCGATCACGGGCTGTAAGCATCAGGACCGGGGTTTCCTTTCCGGCTTCCAGGCGCAACTTGCGACAGACTTCCAGCCCATCCATACCGGGTAAAGCAAGGTCCAGCACTATGGAATCAAAGTCATTCACCACCGCCAGGTGCAGCCCGGTTATGCCGTCGCCGGCAAAGTCGACAGTGTGACCGTGATCTTCCAGGTAATCGCCGAGGTTAGCGGCGATATCCGGGTTGTCTTCAATAATCAGAACACGCATGAATCAATAATCGTTTCCAAGTACTTCGACGCCTTCAAGGCCTTTGGCCAGCGTTTCAGCGTCACCCCCTTCATCCAGCTTGATCATCAGCCTGACTTCGTTGCGGGAATCGGCGTAGCGCAGGGCGTCATCGTAGGAGATCTTGCCTTCCTTGTACATGGCGAACATGCACTGGTCGAACGTGACCATACCGTGATGACCTGAATCCCTCATCACCAGTTTCAACTCGTCGATTTCACCCTTACGAATGAGATCCTTGATCAGCGGTGTCGCCAGCAGGACTTCAAACGCCGCCCAGCGGCGCGAACCATCTACCGATGGAATCAACTGCTGCGCAATGGTGGCCTTGAGGTTGAATGACAGGTCCAGCAGGACTTGCTCGCGCTGGTCTTCCGGGAAAAAATGGAGGATTCGGTCCATCGCCTGGTTTGCGTTGTTGGCATGAAGAGTTGCCAGCACAAGGTGACCGGTCTCGGAGAACGTAATCGCATGCTCCATGGTCTCGCGGGTTCGTATCTCACCGATCAGGATGACGTCGGGGGCCTGCCTCAGGGTGTTCCTCAGTGCAACCTCGAACGACTCTGTGTCGATCCCCACTTCACGCTGCGTGACCAGGCTCTTGCCATGCTGGTGCACATACTCAATAGGGTCTTCAATGGTGATGATGTGGCCCGTCACACGCTGGTTACGGTATCCGACCATCGCCGCCATCGAGGTTGATTTACCCGTGCCGGTGGCGCCGACAAACAAAACGATTCCCCGTTTCTCCAGCGCCAGCTCCGTCATCGCCTCCGGACACCCCAGTTCCTCGAAATTCGGAATGCGGGTTTCGATTCGACGACAGACCATGCCGGTCATGCCCTGCTGGATGAACGCGCTGATCCTGTAGCGCACATCCGCACCAAGCGAATAGGCGAACTGTAATTCCTGTGTATTTCGGAACTCCTCTTTCTGCCGTTCGCTCATCAGACTGAGGACAATCTCACGACACTTGTCCGCCGTTAGTAAATCCGTCGAGATGGGTTTGATCTTGCCATGCACCTTGATGCAGGGAGGAGCATCGACCGTAATAAAAAGATCGGAGCCCACTTCATCATGCAGTTGCTTCAACCAGGTATCAATTATATTCATATGCCTGCCTCCTAGCGGAACATCTTCTTGTCGACAGCCCTTCGTGCCGCTTCGACATTGCTGACGATGCCCCGTTGAACCAGGCTTTCAAGGGCCTGATCCAGTGTTTGCATCCCGACGTTCTGCCCGGTTTGAATGGCAGAGTACATCTGGGCGACCTTGTCTTCCCTGATCAGGTTTCTGATTGCCGGTGTTGCAACCATGATTTCCCACGCGGCAACACGGCCACCGCCGACACGTTTCATCAACGTTTGTGTGATCACCGCCCGCAGGGATTCAGACAACATGGAACGAACCATCGATTTTTCACCAGCGGGGAAAACGTCGATGATACGGTCGATGGTTTTAGGTGCTGAGCTGGTATGCAGTGTCGAGAAAACCAGGTGACCGGTCTCGGCTGCAGTCAGCGCCAGACGGATGGTCTCAATGTCACGCATCTCACCGACCAGGATAATGTCCGGATCTTCTCGAAGTGCGGCCCTTAACGCCTGGTTAAAGCCATGAGTATCGCGGTGAATTTCACGCTGGTTGATCACACATCGCTTACTGCGGTGCACAAACTCGATCGGGTCCTCGATCGTCAGAACGTGACCCTCGACGTGGTTATTGAGGTGATCAATCATGGCAGCAAGCGTGGTTGATTTACCCGACCCGGTTGGGCCGGTCATCAGGATCAGGCCGCGTGGCGCATCGATGATGTCCCTAAAAATAGGCGGCGACCCGATGTCCTCGAGCGTCCAGACCGAATCCGGAATGGTTCTGAATGCACCGCCAACCCCACGATCATGGTGAAAGCAATTGACACGAAAACGAGCCAACCCCTGAACAGCGTACGAATAATCAACTTCCAGGTTCGCTTCGAAATCGCGCCTGTGTTTATCACTCATCGTGCTGTAAACCAATTCCTGAAGTTGGGCTGTATCCAGTGCGGGCAACGTCAGCCGCCGGATGTCACCATCCACTCGAATCATGGGCGGAAGCCCGGAAGACAAGTGTAAATCAGAAGCATTATTCTTGACTGCAAAAGCAAGTAGCTCAGCAATATCCATATTCCCTCCTTGAGAACCCCCAGTCGCGCTACAATGCAAGAGCACAGCAATCCGTGCACAACGCACTGCAGACTACATGTTATCAGTCCACGCCTTACAGGTACCAGATATAACCATAGATCAAGCACAATCTTCCTGCAAGATGAATCATTTAAAACAAAATCTTAATAATGTCCGTTCACGGATTTCCAGCGCATGCGAATCGGCGGGTCGAAACCCGGGCGAAGTGGCCCTTCTGGCGGTCAGTAAAAAACATTCAGGCGAGCTGGTACGCGAGCTTCATCGCCTTGGGCAACCCTGTTTCGGTGAAAACTACGTGCGCGAAGCTCTGGAAAAAATGAAACAATTGGCCCGCGAGGAACTGGAGTGGCATTTTATCGGCCCACTGCAATCCAACAAGACCCGCGAGGTCGCTGAAAATTTTCACTGGGTGCAGAGTGTCGACCGGCTCAAGATCGCGCGTCGCCTGTCGGATCAGCGACCGGACGGCAAGCCGCCACTGAATATTTGTATCCAGGTGAATATTGATCTCGAACCACAGAAAGCAGGCGCAATGCCCGATAATGTGAAGGAACTGGCAGACGCCGCCCGATCCATGCCCAACCTCCGCTTGCGCGGCTTGATGGCCATCCCGCGCGCCGCTTCAGCTCAACATGATCCCGCAGACAGCTATCAACGCATGCAACGGTTGTTGCGACAGCTGAACGAAGACGGACTGCAACTGGATACTTTGTCCATGGGGATGTCGGCAGACCTCGAAGCAGCCATAATGCACGGCAGCACGATGGTTCGTATCGGCACCGACCTGTTCGGCCCGAGACCTGTCAACGTCGAAACCTGACCCCGAAGAGGCATCCGAAACCTATGTTGATAACCTTTATTGGCGGCGGAAACATGGCAGCGGCCCTGATTAGCGGCCTCGTCAACCCGCCAAGAGCCCACCTGAAAATCCGCGCTTGTGATCCCAACGAGACGGCACGGAACCACCTCGAAAATACCTTTGGGGTGCCGGTTTTCGCCGATGCGGGCGCGGCAATCGAGGGGGCCGATGTGATCGTACTGGCCGTAAAGCCTCAAATCATGCCACTTGTTCTGGCTGATCTGAAAAGCCGGGCCAGGCCGGAGCAACTGGTGTTATCAATCGCCGCCGGCATCACGATAGACACCATCCACCAGGCACTGGGCGCCGACCAGGCTGTCATCCGTTCCATGCCCAATACCCCGGCCTTGATTGGCCATGGAATCACCGGAGTGGTTGCCGGTGCTCCCTGCAGTGCAGCGCAGAAGGAACAGGCCACTGAGATACTCATGGCTGCAGGCGAAGTCGTCTGGCTGGAGGACGAGTCCCTGATGGACGCGGTGACCGCGATATCAGGTACCGGTCCAGCCTATTTTTTCCTGCTGGCGGAGGCGCTTGCCGGCGCGGCCCGTGAGTTTGGCCTACCCGCGGATGTCGCGGACAGGCTGGCATCCATTACCTGTTTCGGTGCCGGCGCTATGCTTGCTGCCAGTCCCGGCGATGCCGAAGAACTTCGTCACAGGGTAACTTCTCCGGGTGGCACGACACAGGCTGCAATGGTGGTGATGAATGACGGTCGCTTCCGGGACCTGGTGTTCAGAGCCGCACAAGCTGCAAGGGACCGCAGCCAGGAACTCGCATTACAATGATCAACAAACCGAGGGTACTGACGTGAACGGTTCAGGCTCAAATGCATTCTCCTACCTGGTTGGCACTTTGCTCGACCTGTATACCACGGCAGTTCTACTGCGCCTGTTGTTGCAATGGGTTCGGGCGGACTTCTACAATCCGGTGTGCCAATTCCTGGTGAAGATCACTAACCCCATCATCGTACCTCTGCGCCGCATCATTCCATCGATACGCAAGATGGACACAGCATCCGTATTGCTGATCCTGGTTCTCGAGCTTTTCAGCGTCTGGATTGCCAGCCGGATCGGTTCTTCACCACTGGCACCGGAACAAATCCTGGTGTTCAGCCTGATGAAACTGGCCGCCACGGTATTGATGACCTACTTTTTCCTGATCATTGCGAGCGTTATTCTGAGTTGGATAAGCGCGCGAATGCAGCACCCGGTCATACCCTTGGTTTACAGTCTGACCGAGCCGGTGCTGGCACCCTTTCGGAAAATCATCCCCTCTATTGCCGGCATCGACCTGTCACCGCTGTTCGCGCTGATCACAATACGGTTTCTGCTTCTTCTGATAGGATGGTAAAACCCTTTCCGGCGGAAAAAGGAATCGAACCCATGAAACAGCTCCTGATCTTAGCGATATTACTTGGGGTCCTTTCGTTCACGTCAGACAGTGAAGCACAGCAAGCGCAGGACTTCGGGAATTACGTTGTTCATTACAACGCACTCAACACCAGCCTGATCCCCCCCCAGGTGGCCCAGAGCTACGGCATCAAGCGCTCATCCAGCCGGGCATTGCTCAACGTGACCGTGCTGAAGAAAGTTATGGACACCCCGGGAACACCGGTCAAGGCCACCGTGACCGCCGCCGGCAAGAACCTGACCGGGCAGCACCGGGATATTGAAATCCGTCAGATTGCCGACCCTGAAGGCGCCATTTATTACATTGGTGAGCTACCGGTCCATAACATGGAAACCTATAACTTCACGATCCAGGTCACCGTCCCGGGTGAGGACGAACCGCTGGTCGTGAAGTTCAGGCAACAGTTCTACACCGAGTAAGCCGAGCGCCGGAAGACAGCTAAGACGGGCTTTGGATAACCGTGATGTCGATTCGTCGGCGATGTGGCCTTACGCGGTGCTCCCACAAGTAGATTCCCTGCCAGGTGCCCAGACCCAGCCGCCCTTCCCTTACCGGGACAGTCAGTTCTGAACAGGTCAAGACGGAGCGAATGTGAGCCGGCATGTCATCCGGGCCCTCCATGCTGTGCAGGTAGTCAGGGTCACCATCCGGGACAAGGCGGCTCATGAAGGCCTCCAGATCCCGACGCACATCCGGATCGGCATTTTCTGTGATTAACAAGGAGGCACTGGTGTGGCGCAGAAAAAGATGGCAAAGCCCGGATTGCAGCCCACTTTGTAGCAACAGGCCCTGCACTTCACCGCTGATATCCTGGAAGCCACGACCCGGCGTCGATATTTCCAGCGTGGTGATCAGGGGTTCAGCCTCTGCCTGGACCATTGCCCATTCAGTTGAGAATACAGGAAGCGATCGTGAAGCCTGAATTCACGCTGGGTCCAGAATTCAACGGTCTCAGGACTCAGGACGAAACCCGTCCAGTACGGCGGCCGCGGGACCTCTACACCATCGTATTGGGCTTCCAGATCGCTGACCCGTTGCATCAGGGCTTCACGGCTGTCTAGAGGGCTGGACTGGTGCGAGGCCCATGCGCCAATCTGGCTACCCCGGTCACGGGTGGAGAAATAGGCATCTGCCGCTTCATCACTGACCTGGCTGATCGGGCCAACCAACTGCACCTGTACGCCACTGGCTTTCCAAAGGAAGGTAGCAGCGGCTCGTGGGCACAATGCCAGCTGCCGCCCTTTCTGGCTCTCGGTATTGGTAAAAAAGACAAAACCATCTTCGTCCAGTGCCTTCAACAGCACGGTGCGGGAAGTCACCCGGCCCTGGCCATCACTGGTGGCCAACACCATTGCCGTCGGCTCAGGCTCGCCGCAGACACGGGCGTTCTTGAAGGCCTTATTGAATTCCTCGATGATTTCGCCGGAGAGGCTCAGCAAGGTCACTCTCCCCTGGCGGCAGCCTGTTCCAGCCTGTGCGCTTTGGCCTGAGGCAAAGTCCTCAACCAGATTAGCCAGACCACCAGTGCATCCATAATAATCAGTGCCTGCCAGAGATACAGGTGGAACCACTCAAATGCCACCTGGTTCCACTGACCCAGGTAAAACAGGCTGACAATGCGCACCAGGTTCAATCCCTGGATCGCGAAGAAACCGATAGTGAAGCCGATCAGCTTGCTTTTAATGGGCGCAGGGAATGCGAAAATAGCAGAAAACAGTATGATGACCGCTTCAACACCATTGCAGCCTCGTTCAATTCGTACGCCGAATCCTGTGGTCTTATCGCGGATCACATTGGAAATAGACATTACGTTGTCATCGAACAACTGGATGATCCAAACACTGATGTCAGCAATGAAAGATGTAAATGGCAGGATGACGTGCTTTTCCGCCGGCTGTAGAATCTCCAGCGTGAAGAGTCCAACCAGAAGCACTGTGAACAGAATAAAAAAGCGGATCATAAACTATAGCCTGGGAACCCGTCAGGAATCCGGCCAATGTTACCCAATGTCACGAACGGTTGCACGTTGCTATTAACGCCATGAATCATCTTTTTACCAATGTTTACTTAATCGGGCCAATGGGTTCCGGCAAAACAACAATCGGGCAGCGCCTGGCAAAAAAGCTCGGACTGGAGTTCCTGGATAACGACCACGAACTCCAAAGGCAGACCGGGGCCAGCGTTAACCTGATTTTTGACCTTGAGGGTGAGGAAGGGTTCCGCAAAAGAGAAACTGCCATGCTGGAGAAGCTCACCACCAGGGAGAATATTCTTCTGGCCACAGGCGGAGGTTCAATCATCATGCCGGAAAATCGTGAGTTGTTGAAACAGAGTGGGCTTGTGGTTTACCTCAAGACCTCGGTTGGCCAGCAAATACAGCGACTGAGCAGGGACAGAAGCCGGCCACTGTTGCAATCCGGCGATCGCAAGGAGAAACTGGCCCGCCTTGCGAAAGAGCGGAACACACTGTACGAAGAACTGGCGGACATTACTTATCCTTCTCGGAACCGCGGCCTTGATGCGGCAACCCAGGTTTTATATGAATCCATACAGTCTTACCAGAGAAGATAAAATAAAAACCATGAACATCATCAACGTTGAACTGGCGAGTAACGCCTACCCCGTTTACCTGGGCCACGGACTGCTGAACGAATCGTCATTGTGGACCCGGCACCTCAGCCAGGGAAAAACCCTGATCGTCAGTAACGAGGTGGTGGCGCCACTGTACCTGGAGGCGCTGACATCCGCGCTGTCCGGCCGGGAATTTGAAGTGCACATTATTCCCGATGGCGAACCGTTCAAAACAACCGAAACCTGGTTCGGCATCATTGATACGCTGGTCGGGATGCAGGCCCGCCGCGACGCAAATATTATCGCACTCGGCGGGGGCGTGGTCGGTGATATCACTGGTTTTGCCGCTGCCTGTTACATGCGGGGGATTCGACTTCTCCAGGCGCCAACAACACTGCTGGCACAGGTTGATTCCTCAGTGGGAGGCAAAACCGCCATCAATCACCAGAAGGGCAAAAACCTGGTCGGTGCTTTCCACCAGCCCGCTGCCGTCATTATCGACTCAGCCACCCTCTCCACCCTTGAGGACAGGGAGTTCAGGGCCGGGCTCGCAGAAGTCGTCAAATACGGAGCGATCCGCGATCCGGAATTCTTTTCCTGGATGGAAAAAAACACGGATGCCATCAATCAGCGTGATATCGCCACCCTCGACTACCTGATTCACCAGTCGGTATCTAATAAAGCAGAAATTGTTGCCCTGGATGAGCGCGAGTCGGGTATCCGGGCCCTGCTCAATTTCGGACACAGTTTTGGGCACGCACTTGAGGCCGAGACCGCCTACTCACGATTCCTGCATGGCGAAGCTGTTGCGATCGGCATGGTGGTGGCGGCAAGGCTCAGTGAATCACGAGCGCTCTGTCCGGTGGGAACCACGGAACGCCTGTCTGCCCTGCTGACTGGTTTTGGCCTGCCGATTGTCTTCCCGACACAGACATCAATCGAGGCTTTAAACGCAGCTCTTGATCTCGACAAAAAAGCCATTGCCTCAGGCCTCAGGCTCATTTTATTGAATGCCATCGGCGACGCGGTAGTGAACAGCGAAAGCACGCAACAGGAAATCACCACAGCGATGGAACAATCTCTCGCCCGGAACCAGCACAGCACCCAGGAGTAAATAATCATGGAATTGAAAAACGACACCCTCTTGCGGGCGCTGTTGCGCCAACCGGTGGACAGGACACCCGTGTGGATCATGCGCCAGGCCGGCCGTTACCTGCCAGAGTACCTGAAGACCCGGGCAGAGGCCGGCAGCTTCATGACGCTGTGCCAGACCCCCGAGTTGGCATGCGAAGTCACCCTGCAGCCACTGAGGCGCTTCGATCTGGATGCCGCCATCATCTTCTCTGACATCCTGACCATCCCCGATGCTATGGGCCTGGGGCTTTATTTTGTGACCGGCGAAGGGCCCAAATTTGAAAAACCCTTGCGTACCGTAGAGGACATCAGAAATCTACCCAGCCCGGATATTGGAGAGTCCCTCGGGTACGTTATGGATGCCATTTCACTGACCCGCAGGGAACTCGACGGTAAAGTACCCCTGATCGGCTTCAGCGGCAGCCCCTGGACCCTGGCAACCTACATGATTGAAGGTGGCTCGAGTAAAACCTTCAGCAAGGCTAAAACCCTCCTCTACCAGGAGCCTGAAGTGGCTCACGAGTTACTTGGAAAACTGGCAAAAACCGTTACGGATTACCTGAATGCACAGATTGAAGCCGGTGCGCAGGCCGTGCAGATTTTTGACACCTGGGGCGGCTCATTGTCTTCCCAGGCCTACAAGGATTTTTCCCTGCGTTACATGGAACAAATCGTTTCCGGTATCAAGCGTGAAAACGAAGGGCGGCCGGTACCGGTCATTCTGTTCAGCAAAGGTTGCAGCACGCAACTGGAAGCGCTGGCCAATACAGGATGCGATGCACTGGGTGTTGACTGGACCGTAACACTCGAGGAAGCCCGTAGCCGTGTGGGTGACCGGGTAGCGCTGCAAGGTAACATGGATCCGACGATCCTGTTGGCCAGCAAGGAAGTCATTCAGCACGAAGTGGGCAACACGCTGGCGAGTTTCGGCCAGGGTAATGGTCACGTCTTCAATCTCGGTCACGGAATCACACCCGACGTTGATCCTGATCACCTCGCGGAATTAGTCAATACGGTCGCGGGGCTGAGTCCGGCTTATCACTCCTGAGCCCGGCGCGCCGCCACTCAAGAGCTGTTTCAAGTAACATCGTGGCCAGGCTGGATTGCAATAAAGGTGTGTGCAGAACCTTGCTATGCACCTGCGGG
>CAYUBS010000042.1:0-12930 GCA_964443145.1 uncultured Wenzhouxiangellaceae bacterium
TCCGCATTCCTTTCGAAACTGTCTTGAAATAGTCCTTCAAAAGCCCAAAACTTATAGATTAGGTTTAGTTGAAACGACTTGGGCAATCCGTGTCGTTTATTTCATTTAATTACTTAATGAGGATGTTCAGATGTCTGAAAATACACTCAAGCCGGGAGTTGTCACTGGCGAAGGCTATAAAATACTGGTCAAAGCAGCGAAAGACGGCGGTTATGCACTTCCCGCGGTAAATGTCGTTGGCACCAACAGCCTGAATGCGGTCATGGAGGCTGCAGCAAAGGCCAACTCAGACATCATCATCCAGCTGTCCAACAGCGGTGGCGCATTTTATGCCGGTGCCGGGTTGGAAGACGGATTCAAAGCCAAGGTTTTGGGTTCGGTCGCGGCCGCTCAGCATGCTCACCTGCTGGCTGAGCACTACGGTATCTGTGTTGTTATGCATACGGATCACGCCAACAAAGCGTTGATCCCCTGGATCGAAGCCCTGCTCGACGAAGGCGAAAAGTACTACGAGCAGCACGGCAAGCCGCTGTACAGCTCTCACATGCTCGACCTGTCTGCCGACCCGATTGATTTCAATCTTAGTGAATGTGCCCGTATCCTGGAGCGGATGGCGAAAATCGACATGTCGCTGGAAATTGAGCTGGGCGTGACCGGCGGTGAGGAAGACGGCATTGGCAGCGAGTTCGACGAAGCGGCTGATAATTCCAAACTGTACACGCAACCGGAAGACGTACTGCGCGCCTATGACCTGCTTAACCCGATCGGACACTTCTCGGTAGCGGCCTCATTTGGCAATGTGCATGGTGTGTACAAGCCTGGCAACGTGCAGCTGCGTCCCGAAATCCTGAAAAACTCCCAGACCCTGGTCCAGGATACCCACGGAACAGACGGAAATCCGTTGAACCTGGTATTCCACGGCGGTTCGGGTTCCGAAAAGGCCAAGATTACCGAAGCGGTTGGTTACGGTGTGTTCAAGATGAACATCGACACCGACACCCAGTTTGCGTTCTCTGCACCGGTTGGCGAATTCGTCAATGAGAACTCGAAAGCCTTCCTGTACCAGGTTGACCCGGAAGACGGCACGCCCTTCAAAAAGTTCTATGATCCGCGCAAATATCTGCGGGCTGGAGAACTGGGCGTGGTGGAGCGTTTGCTGGAAGCCTGCGATGATCTGGGATCAAAAGGCCGGTCGATAGCATCCGCTTAATCGGCTAAACGGTAAGCAAGGGCCAGGCACGAAAGCCTGGCCCTTTTTTTCTGTACACTTGGCTCATGCCCCTGGTTCAACATTCAGATCTGCCTGCTTTTTCCCGGCTGCGTGAACGCGGCCACGAGGTGCTGTCGCTGGACCGTGCCTTGCACCAGGACATTCGTGAACTGCACGTTGGGTTTCTGAACATGATGCCGGACGCCGCGCTGGAAGCGACCGAACGGCAGTTCATTGGCCTGGTGGGTGGCTGCAACCGCATCGCACAGTTTTTCGTCTATCCGTTTTCCCTGCCGGGCCTGCCGCGGGGCGAGGCCACGCTGGAGTACATCGACCGCTATTACAGCACCTTCGAGGACCTCCAGGAAACCGGGCTGGACGCCTTGATCATCACCGGTGCCAACGTCGCCAGTCCCTTACTCGAGGCTGAGCCCTTCTGGGACCCGCTGATGGAGGTTATCGGTTGGGCCCAGCAAAACGTGGCATCAACCCTGTGTTCCTGCCTGGCTACCCATGCAGTGCTCAAGCATTTCCACGGCATTGAGCGGCAACCGCTGCCGGCGAAGCGCTGGGGTGTTTACAGCCATCGGATTGCAGGGTCAGGCCATCCCCTGCTGCGGGAGATCAATACCCGTTTTAACGTTCCGCATTCCCGCTATAACGATATCTCCAGGGAGCAACTGGAACAGGCTCAATTGAGTGTGCTGGTGGAAGGTGAGGAGGGCGGCGTGCACATGGCCGTCAGTCCGGACCAGTTTCGGACCGTCTATTTCCAGGGCCATCCGGAATACGACACCAATAGTTTACTGAAAGAATACCGGCGCGAAGTGTTGCGCTTTCTGAACGGTGAATTACACCATCCGCCGGCCTTTCCCGAATATTATTTTTCTGATGAGGCAGCAGGGATTGCAGCACGCTTCGTGAACGACTCCGAGCAGGCTTTGCGGACGGATAGGCCCCTGCCTGATTATCTCGAATCGGAGATCGCGCCTCACCTGGACAACACATGGGGCGATACCGCCAAGGCCATCATCGCCAACTGGCTTGGATTGGTTTATCAGCTGACTAACCTCGACCGGCGCAAACAGTACATGGAAGGCGTTAATCCCGATAATCCGCTCAACCTGAAGTAGAGGACACCCTATGAAAGACCAAACTCTGGCTATCCATGCCGGATTCAAGTCCGATCCCGAAACCAAGTCTGTTGCTGTGCCGATTTACCAGACAGTCGCCTACGAATTCGACGATGCTCAGCATGGTGCAGATCTGTTTAACCTTGTGGTTCCCGGCAACATCTACACTCGCATCATGAACCCGACCACGGCGGTGCTGGAACAACGCTGTGCCGAGCTGGAGGGCGGTATCGCCGGGCTCTGCCTGAGCGCGGGCAGTGCGGCGATCAACTACGCGATCCTGAATATTGCCGAGCAGGGCAACAACATCGTAACGATGCCCATGTTGTACGGCGGCACCTACACGTTGTTCAAGCACATGCTGCCGAAACTCGGGATCGAAGTGCGTTTTGCGGCCGATGACAGTGTCGAGGCCATGCGCGGCCTGATTGACGACAAGACCACGGCGGTGTTCTGTGAATCCATCGGTAATCCGGCCGGTAACATCGTCGACCTGGAAGCATTGGCCGACATGGCCCATGAGCACAGCGTGCCACTGATCGTTGATAACACGGTGGCCACGCCCGCCCTGATCAAGCCGATCAGTTGGGGCGCAGACATTGTGATCGAGTCCTTGACCAAGTACATGGGTGGGCACGGCAATTCATTGGGTGGTGTCATCGTGGATGGTGGTGAATTTCCCTGGGCGGATTACCCGGAAAAATTTCACATGCTGAATGAGCCGGAGGATTCGTATCACGGGGTGGTATATACCGAGGCACTCGGTGCCGCTGCCTACATCGGGCGTGCCCGCACAGTGCCCCTTCGTAATACAGGGGCCGCGCTGAGCCCGATGAATGCCTTCCTGATTCTGCAGGGTATACAGACTTTACCGCTGCGTATGGAAAGGCACTGTGATAATGCGATCGCCGTGGCCAAATACCTGCAGAACCATCCAGGGGTGGCCTGGGTAAATTACGCCGGCCTGCCCGACTCTCCGTACTACGGCCTCGCGCAGAAATACACCAACGGGCGGCCGTCCGCTTTGCTGACCTTCGGAATCAAGGGTGGGTACGACGCCGGGGTCAAGTTCTACGATGCTTTACAGATGTTTCTGCGCCTGGTGAATATCGGCGACGTAAAGTCACTGGCGGCACACCCCGCTTCGACTACCCACCGGCAGCTTTCCGGTGAGGAGCTGACTTCTGCCGGTGTTACGCCTGACATGATCCGCCTGTGTATTGGTATCGAGGACATCGAAGACATCATTGCAGACCTGGACCAGGCTCTGAATGCAGCCAGGTAAACTTTTTTTCTATTTCAACGGCTTCAATTCGGCCATCCGCGACGATTATTCGGGAAGCCCGAAAATCGTTGCGGTGGCTGATTTTGCACAGAGCCGGGGATACCAGTTTGTCCCGGTGTCGATCTGTTACCGGGAGGCCGGCAAGCACAGCCTGGATATCCTGGCTCGGGTCGGAGACGAGGCGGATGAAGTCATTTTCTGTGGTTCGTCAATGGGTGGCTGGTTCGCACGTATCATGCAGCTGCTTCTGGAACAGCAACGCCCCGCGATCAGAACAGCCTCGATTGCATTCAATCCGGCATACCACCTGAGCATGTACGGCCACCTGTTAATCGGGCCGCAGCTCAACTACGTTACGCAGGAACAGTACGAATGGACCATGGAGCATAGTGACGGTCTGCGGGCGCTGGAAAAGAGTGTGCAATTCGGGGCGCCGTCCCCATTCTTCGTTTACGTAGATGAGGGCGATGAGGTTATTGGCTGGGAACGCAGTGCGGCCAGGCACTCCTCTATTTCACGGTTCATCTCGTATAAGGGGGGTTGCCACAGTTTTGATCACTACCTTGAAGCGTTGGAGGATTTCGAAAGCGTATTCACCAAGTGACAGTCAAAGGACAACTTGATAGGATAACTGCCCCTTGAATCACAAAGTACAGAGCTATGGCCATGTTTGACAAGCACAAAACCGGTAAGCAAAACCCACCTGAAGTACACGAACCCAAAGTCAGCCAACCAGCCCCGACGATGAGTACGCCGGCGCCTGTTTCCCGCGCTGCGATCGCGATGATCGGGCAGGGCATCAGCGTTGCCGGTGACGTCAAAGCAGACTCCAGCCTGAAAGTTGAGGGCCGGATCGAAGGGCGTTCCGTGCAGTGCGCGGATGAAGTTGATATTGCCGAAAGCGGGCAGGTGACTGCCAACATCATGGCGAAGGTAGTGAAAGTTTCCGGAACGGTCTTAGGTGACATCGGTGGTACCGAGAAAGTCCTGATTTCGCGGACCGGCCGGGTGCAGGGCAACATTATTGCGCCCCGCGTACAACTTGAAGACGGTGCGCTGTTCCGCGGCAGCATCGACATGAACCCTGCTGAATCTGCTGCTGCCGGTAAACCTGCAGCCGTGAAGCCTGCTGCGGGTAAAGCAGCACCTGCTGATAAAAACCAGCGGCCTGCTACGTCTGCGCCATCGCAGAACAAACCAGCTGCGCAGTCGGGCAGTAAAGAGCCTGGTCTCAACCTGAAGAGCGGCTAGAGACCCTGAATTCGAAGTCGTCCCGGGCGGACGGAAAAAGTGAAGCGAAACACATTCGATGAGTTCCGTTGCCAGAAAAATCGAGTCCGGGGACGATGTGCCCCGGACAGGACCCCTCAAGTCCCGTCAGCCGAGTAAGCTGTTCCCGTCATTATTCCGGGCGGTGGATGCGGATCATCGGCTGACGGTTCTGGAAATCGGCCCGGCGCTGCCCGAAACGGTCGACTTTTTTTCCCAATACAAGTGCCGTCTCCATTTCGTTGACCTGATGCACGAACCCTTCGTTCGCGATCAGCAAGCGAAGCTCTCAGAAAAAGAATTACGGCACGCGTTCGAGGAGCAATTTCGGTTTGCAGCCGACACGCGTATCGACATATGCATGTTCTGGGATTTTCTCTCTTACCTTGATGATTCTGCGCTGCGGGCCTTTAACTCGGCACTCCGCCCATGGACGCACCCGGGAACAAGGGCGCATGGCTTCGGCATGCACCACCTGGCTATACGCATGGAAAACATCCATTACGGGGTGATTGACCAGAGCACACTCAGCACCCGCGAGCGCCGTTCCACTCTCTTGCAGTCCTATCCACATTCGCAGATCGAGATGCACGAAATGATGAATTGCTTTGATTTTGAGCGCGGCCTGTTGTTACCCGAGGGTAAGCTTGAAATGCTGCTCAAGATGAGGGCATGAGCGGCCGGAATATGGAAAAATCCAGCCTGGATCAGCTCCGCATCGAGCGCAAACCTGAAAAAAAGTCTTCTTCTAATGGCAGGTATTTTTTACTGGCCGCTTTTTTACTGATACTAGCGGCGGCTGCCGGTTATTTTTACGGGTTCAGGCCTGCCGCTGCAGCGGAAGTCCAGACAGCCGCGGCTATCAAGGTGTCCAGCCAGGCCATGGCCACGGTGCTGAATGCCTCCGGCTATGTAACAGCGCGCCGGCAGGCTACTGTTTCGTCCAAGTTTACCGGCAAGGTCACCGAGGTCCTGATCGAGGAAGGCATGCTGGTTGAAGAAGACCAGATTCTGGCCCGCCTGGACGATGCAAATATCAGGGCCAGCTACGAATTGGCGGCCGCACAGCTGGTTTCTTCCCAACGCAGTCTGAAAGAAACTGAAACCCTGCTGACCGAGGCACACCGGAATCTCGAACGGACCACGCAGTTGGTGGAACGGGACCTGGCCAGTGAGGTTGAAATGGACCGCGTCCGCGCCCTGTCCGGCTCGCTGGACGCCCAGATGGATCGGAAACGTGCAGATATCGAGGTCGCCGCGCGACAGCTCGATATTTACAGCCAGCGAATCGAAGACACGATCATCAGGGCGCCTTTCGCCGGGGTTATCGTGGCCAAGAATGCACAGCCGGGGGAAATGATCTCACCGGTGTCAGCGGGTGGCGGTTTTACACGGACGGGTATCGGCACCATCGTCGACATGTCGTCGCTGGAAATCGAAATCGACGTCAACGAGGCCTATATCAACCGGGTTAAACCGGATCAGGATGTGGTTGCCACGCTGGATGCTTACCCCAACTGGAAAATTCCCTGCCATGTCATCGCCATTATCCCGACGGCGGATCGCCAGCGGGCTACGGTAGAAGTGCGGGTGGGATTTGAAGAACTCGACCCGCGTATCCTCCCCGATATGGGCGTAAAGGTCGGGTTCCAGGAAGTGGAAAATGATGACAGCGAAGCAAAGCCGGTTTCCGGCGTGCAGGTGCCGGGCAGCGCTATCCGCAATGCGGATGGGCAGGACTACGTGCTGGTCGTTGCTGACAACCGGGTCGAGCGCCGTGCCGTCGCCGTTGGGGACTCCCGCGGAAAAGCTATACTGATTGCCAGTGGCTTATCGGCAGGTGAACTCGTAGTGATTTCGGGTCCGCCGGAATTGACCGATGGAGACGCGGTCCGGGAGAAAAAAGAATGACAATGCACGAGAATGAAATTGTCAAAATTCACAATGTGGACAAGATTTTCAAACGTGGTTCTGAAGAGATTCACGTTTTGGGCGGCCTTGACCTGCTAATCCCTGAAGGCGAATTCCTGGCGCTGATGGGTCCATCTGGATCCGGTAAGTCGACCCTGCTCAACCTGATCGGCGGACTCGACCGGCCCAGCCAGGGCACCGTGGAAATCGGCGGTGAACGCATTGATGAATTGTCCAATCGCAAATTGGCGGCCTGGCGTGCGCGCCACATTGGGCTGGTGTTCCAGTTCTACAACCTGATGCCGGTGCTGAACGCACAGAAAAACGTGGAGTTGCCCCTGCTGCTAACGCATCTGTCGCGTTCCGAGCGAAAAAAGCGCGCGGCCATTGCATTGGACATTGTTGGTTTGTCTGATCGCAACAAGCATTACCCGCGCACACTGTCGGGCGGTGAGCAGCAAAGGGTCGGCATAGCCCGGGCCATCGTGACGGACCCGACTATCCTGTTATGCGATGAGCCCACCGGTGATCTCGATCGTAAGTCCGGCGATGAAATTCTTGACCTGTTGCAGGCACTTAACCGGGACCAGGGCAAGACCATCGTAATGGTTACCCATGATATCCATGCGGCGGCGCGCGCTTCACGCACCCTTTACCTGAACAAGGGGCAGTTGTCGACGGAACCCGAGGATTAAGGGGCCGATGGCATGAAATATCTTTACCTGGTCTGGAGCAATCTGAAGCGTAAGAAAATACGCACGATACTGACGCTTTTATCGATCATGATCGCGTTCCTGCTGTTCGGTTATCTCGGCGCCATCAAGCAGGGTTTTAGCCAGGGCATTGATGTGGCGGGTGTTGATCGCCTGATTGTCAGGCACAAGGTTTCTATCATCCAGTTGATCCCGCAGTCCTATGAATCGCGCATTGAGCAGGTAGACGGGGTGATCGATGCAGTGCACCAGACCTGGTTTGGCGGCATTTACCAGAAGCCCAGTAATTTTTTCGCCCAGATGCCGGTGAATCCGCGTCAATACCTGGACATGTATCCAGAGTTTTTGCTCAGCGACGAAGAACGGGAAGCCTGGTTCAGCACCCGAACCGGGGCGATTGCCGGCCGTGCTACCGCTGACAAATTTGGCTGGAAAGTGGGTGACCGGATACCGATCAACGCCACTGTCTGGACACGTAAGGGTGGCGAGCGGACCTGGGAATTTGACCTGGTCGGAATCTATGAAGGCGCTGAAAAGGGCACTGATACAACCCAGTTTCTATTTCGTTATGATTTCTTCGACGAGTCACGCCAATTCGGCCAGGGCCAGGTCGGCTGGTACACGGTTCGTGTGGCTGATCCCGACCGGGCGGCACAAACAGCAGAGGCCATCGACGCTCAGTTCGCCAATTCACCTGCTGAAACCAGGGCAGAGCCGGAGGGCGCTTTCCTGCAGGCCTTTGCAAACCAGATTGGTGATATCGGCTTCATCATGATGTCGATTATTGCGGCCGTATTTTTCACCATTCTGCTGGTCGCCGGTAACACCATGGCCTATGCGGTCAGAGAGCGGACCAATGAACTGGCTGTACTGAAAGCCATTGGCTTTACCGACACCAGTGTACTTGGCCTGGTGCTGGGTGAGTCGCTGGTGCTGACGGCACTGGGTGGCGGCCTCGGACTGGGCCTGGCGTGGCTGCTGGTTTCTGCGGGTGATCCCACTGGTGGTGCCCTGCCGGTGTTTTTCATTCCGGTGAGGTATCTGCTTAGTGGTGTGGTTTTGATCGGGCTGATGGCCCTGGTCGCTGGAATTTTGCCTGCGCTGCAGGCTCAGAGGCTCCGCATTGCGGATGCGCTCCGGAGGTAGGGCGATGGCAGGACCCATCAACTGGATCTCTCAGATCGTTTCGGTCACGGCCTTCAATATTCGCAGCCTGCCGCAACGTATGGGCTCGTCGGCCACTGCAATCCTCGGTATTGCCGGGGTGGTGGCGGTTATGGTGGGTGTTTTGTCCATCGCACAGGGCATTCTGCAGACCATGGAGAACTCGGCGTCGGAGGATAACGTCGTTGTGCTGCGCAGCGGATCCAACACCGAGATGATGAGTATCCTGAGCGGGGACGATGCCCGAATCATTTCTGAAGCGCCCGGTTTGGCGCGCAACGAGAGCGGCGCCATTTCCTCTCCGGAACTGTTCGTCATCATTAATCTGAATAAGCGAACGACCGGAACGGATGCGAACGTCCCTCTGCGTGGTGTCAGCAGGGCGGGGATTGAAGTACGCGATAAATTAAAAATCGTTGATGGCCGCATGTTTGAATGGGGCCTCAACGAGGTGGTTGTCGGGGTCGGCGCCTTGATCGAGTTCGAGGGTCTGGAGATTGGCTCCAAGATTACCGTAGCCCAGGAAGAATGGCCGGTGGTGGGTATCTTCGAGGCGGATGGTGGCCTGGCCGAAACTGAGATATGGGTAGATGCTTCGGTCCTGCAGCCTGCATATCGCCGCGGTAATTCTTACCAGGCCATTTACGCCAAGCTGGAGTCGCCGGAATCATTCCAGGAGTTCAAGGATGCCCTGACCACTGACCCGCGGCTGAACGTCAAGCCCATGCGTGAAACGGAATATTATGAATCTCAATCGGAAATGCTGTACAAACTGGTGACTGGTTTGGGGACCCTGATTGCTGTAATCATGGGGCTTGGCGCTGTTTTTGGCGCACTTAATACCATGTACACAGCGATTTCTTCACGAGCCCGGGAAATTGCCACGCTGCGGGCACTGGGTTTTAATTCCAGCCCGGTCGTCATTTCGGTCTTACTGGAATCCCTGTTGCTGGCACTGATCGGCGGTGCGATCGGCGCCCTGGCGGCCTGGGCGGTGTTTGACGGGTTCCGCGCTGCAACGCTTAATTTCACCAGTTTCAGCCAGGTCGCATTTGCTTTTGACGTCTCACCTTCCCTGTTGGTGCGGGGTATCGTCTTTGCCATGGTCATCGGCCTGATCGGTGGCTTCTTCCCTGCACTTCGGGCAGCACGCCAACCAATAGCAAGTGCTTTACGCGAACTTTGAGCCAACCGCTTGATTTAGACACACATTCAGCGCTTTTTACTTGACATTTCACCTATTTTGGATTATTACAGTAGCTACACGATCTACCAGTCGTGTGCGATTGCACTACCAGCAATCAACGTGGATAAGGAGTGTCCACGGGATATGAATCAGGATGATTCCCAAAATGGGCAAAGGAAATGGAATCTTCCAAGCGCTATCTGCTCCAGGCAGAAATCGAATACTGGCATGAAATGTTAAGGCTCAACAAAAGCCGTGTCAGCAAATTTAGAGAAGAAGAAATGCGTAGCTGCCTGAAGATGGCGGTGCGTGCGATGAATTCTGGCCTTATGGTCGAATTCAAAGCCGCAGCCTGACGTTCAGCGCGTTCTTCGTTTACAATCCCCTGCCGGGTTCTTCATTGAACGCCGGCTTCCTGCATTGTCTATTATTTTTATCTTTTAGGAGTTTTGGTATGCCAAGAATACTTGTGGTCCTGCTGTTGCTGATTTCCGGATTCGCTCAGGCGGATGATTTTTCCGCGGTAGAAACGAAATTGAAAGCCGCAATGGTGGCAGATGGCCGTAGTGAAGCTGAGGTCGAGCGTGACCGCAACCGCATGCCGCTCAGGACGCTGGAGTTTTTCGGCTTACGCGATGACATGACCATCGTCGAATTGCTGCCCGGCGGCGGCTGGTATACCAAGCTTTTAGCCCCGGTGATGGCTGAAAATGGTCAGATGTATGTCGCGATCGGAACCGGTAGTGTGAAAGAGCGGGTGCTGAATCAGCCCGGATTCGATCACGTGACTGTCGTTGCAGAAGAGGCAAAGGTCTACCGTCCGGAAGGTTCCCGCACTTATGCACTGGAAATTGAGAGCCTGGGTGTAGAGGATGCCGATATCGTTTTTACCTTCCGCAACTATCATAATTTCGGCCCGGAAGGACGTGCCGCGATGAACCGCGTAGCCTTTGATGCTTTGAAGGAGGGTGGTGTTTACGCTGTGGTCGATCACACCCGTCGCCACATGGAAGATGACAATTCGGAAAATCGCCGGCGTATGGATCCCGTGCTCGCGATCAAGGAGATCCAGGCAGCAGGTTTCGAACTGGTGGACTATTCAGACCTGCATTTCCGCCCGGATGACGAGTTGCGCTTCGAAGTGGGCCGTAAAACGGTCACCGGCAATACCGACCGCTGGACGCTGAAATTTATCAAGCCGGCTGAATAACCAAAGGGCGCCAAGCTGTCCCGCAACCTGGACCGGACTACGATGAAATTGATGATAAATAGAGTCAACCTGGCTATCGCCTGCATTCTGTTGTTGGCGGTGACAAACATCCATGCCCAGCTGAATCACCACCCGCCGCGCATTGTGGTCTCGGAACATCCGACGGAGTTGATGTTGATCGACGGGCCACCGGCCAAAGTGCCGATCACAAGCACCGGCCTGGAGTTCGTAGTCAATACCGACTGGGACATTTTTCATGCGAAGAAAAGTGATACCTGGTACATCCTGAAGGATGGTGGCTGGCTGACGAACAATTTTCTCTCAAGTGGCGACTGGCTGATGACCACCGAGCTGCCGGGTGATTTTCTGACGCTCCAGGTAAACTCTGACTGGCCACGGGTTGCCGCGGCCATGCCACCACGCGAACCCGATACACCCCCACTGCCCTTCATCATCAGTTATGAACCGACCGAGCTGGTGTTGGTCGATGGTAAGGTTCAACTGGAGGCCATTGGTCCGGACGGGCTGCAGTTCGTGTCCAATACGCGGAATGATCTATTCCTGCTGGATGACCATTACTACATTTTATTATCCGGCCGCTGGTTCAGTACAAAAGACTTCAAACGCCAATGGTCTTATGTCAAGAAACTGCCGGCAGCCTTTGCACATATCCCTGCCGACCACCGCAAGGCGAACGTTCTGGCCGCCGTACCCGGTACACCCGAGGCGCAAAAGGCCGTGGCCGAAGCCCGCAAGCCAAAAGTGGCCCGGGTCAGCGTAAAGGCTACCGATAAACTAGAGGTTCCTTACATCGGTGAGCCGAGCTTCGTGAGCATCCCGGCCACCGACCTGAGCAGGGCGGAGAACACGCCTTTCCAGGTGATCATGAACAACAATTTCTATTACCTGTGTCACGACGGCGCCTGGTACTCATCTTCCAGTCCGACAGGTCCCTGGAAAGCTGCCAGGGAAGTCCCGGAGGCCATCTACACGATTCCGCCCACAGACCCGGCGTATAACGTCACCTTTGTCCGGATCCAGGCCTTTGACGATAGTAGTGAAGAGGTGGCCTATACCAGCGAAAGCGGGTACTACAATCGCTACTACAACGGATACACCATGGTTTACGGTACCGGCTGGAATTATCCGGGCTATTACAACCGTTCCGCTTACTGGCGCTATCCCCATACCTATGGCTATGGTTATCGTTACGGTGCCAGGAGAGGGGGGTACTATCCCTATGGTTACGGCTACGGATACAGCCATTCGGAAACCTACAACGTAAACCGCGACTCAAAAGACTGGGAGTGGGATCTGGATGGCAACAAGCGGCGGGTCTACAAGTATGGTCCTGCGAACCGGATCGGGTCAGGTGAGTACAAGATGCCCGATAGCGACAACTACAAAGGTGATGGAAGATGAGTAAAACGGTGGCTGGTCAGCTCGCCCGTTTGCTACTGGCGCTGACACTGATCTGCCTGGTGGCCGCCTGTGACCGCAACGGTGCCGCAGAAACAGCAGCATCCGCCCCGGCGCTCAAGGTCATCGTCGCCGAGGCGGAGAGTCGCGATGTTCCGCTATTTATTGACATGGTTGGAACGACGCTGGGAACGCAGGATGTACCCATCCGTGCGCGGCTTGAGGGATTTCTGGAATCGGTAGACTTCCAGGAAGGCACTTTCGTTAAAAAAGATGACCTGCTCTATACCATCGATGACCAGCCATTCCAGGCCAAATTGGTGGAGGCGCAGAGCCAGCTGGCAGCCGCCCAGACCAAGCTGGCCAAGTCCGTGTCTGATCTGGCCCGGATCAAACCCCTGGCCGAGATGAAGGCCGTCAGCGAACAGGA
>CAYUBS010000042.1:13030-21164 GCA_964443145.1 uncultured Wenzhouxiangellaceae bacterium
TCTTTCCCAAATCCGAACCTGATTCTGTTGCCGGGCCAGTTTGCCCGGGTTCGTGCCAAGTACGAGAAGCTGGAAGGTGTCGTGGTGATTCCGCGCAAGGCCATTTCTGAATTGCAGGGTTTGTTTCGGGTATATGTCGTAGACAACAGCAACCAGGTCGTGATCAGGGAGGTTACTCTCGGACCGGACACAGGCGACGACGTCGTCGTTGAATCCGGTCTGGCCGCGGGTGAAAGCGTGATCGTAGAGGGCATACAGAAAGTGCGACCCGGCATGACGGTCGAGCCTGTTAGTGCCCAGTCCGCCTCTAACAGCCAGAAATAGTATAGGCATGGCGGAGTTTTTTGTAAGGCGGCCGATTGTGGCGATGGTGATCGCGATTATCATCGTGATCGTAGGTGTCGTGTCGATGGGTTCATTGCCGATCGCACAGTACCCTGAAATCACACCACCGGAAGTGGGAGTAACGGCAACCTACACCGGCGCCAATGCCGAGGTAGTCGAGCAATCGGTGGCCACACCGCTCGAGCAAAAGGTCAACGGCGTCGAGAACTCGATCTACATGAAGTCCGTCAACTCCAACGACGGAACCATGAACCTGACCGTCTCTTTCGAAGTCGGATCAGACCTGGACATGTCGAACGTGCTGGTCCAGAACCGCGTGTCAGAAGCACAGGCGAGTATCCCAGAGGAAGTGAAACGGCTCGGCATCACGGTCAAGAAAAAGCTCTCGTTTCCGCTAATGCTGGTGTCGCTGTACTCTCCTGGCGGGACCTATGACCAGAACTTCCAGAGCAATTATCTGACCATCAATATCCTGGACGCGGTGGCCCGCATCAAGGGTGTTGGCCAGGCCAGCGTGCTGGGCGGCAGCGACTACGCCATGCGGGTCTGGGTCAAACCCGACCAGTTGGCCAAGCTCGGCCTGACGGTGCCGGACATCACCAACGCCATCCAGGAACAGAATGTCATCACCCCCGCTGGCCAGATCGGTGGGCCACCGGCGGTACCCGGAACACAGTTTACCTACCAGGTCCGGACACAGGGCCGGCTGACCACGGCCGAAGAGTTCGGGGATGTCATCGTGCGATCCAACCCGGACGGCTCTCAGGTGCGGGTAAAAGACATCGCACGGGTAGAGTTGGGCACACAGACTTATAACGCGGCCAGCCGGCTGAACGGAGGTCCTGCCGCGATTCTGTCCATCTACCAGTTGCCGGGTGCGAATGGCCTTGAAGTCGCGGCTGAGATCAAGGCCGTGATGGAAGAGATGTCAGCGGATTTCCCCGAAGACCTGGACTATCTGGTATCACTCGACACAACGCTGGCCATCGATGAAGGCATCAGGGAGATCATCACCACGCTGTTCCAGGCGGTGGCACTGGTCATCCTGGTGGTATTCATTTTCCTGCAAAACTGGCGCGCTACGCTGATCCCGTCGCTAGCCGTGCCGGTGTCTCTGATCGGTACCTTTGCCGTATTTCCCTTGCTGGGTTTTTCGATCAACACGCTGTCCCTGCTGGGCCTGGTCCTGGCGATCGGAATCGTGGTCGATGATGCGATTGTCGTGGTCGAGGCGGTTACCAGCAAGATGGAAGAGGGGCTTAAGCCAAAGGCAGCCACGATTGCCGCGATGAAAGAAGTATCCGGGCCGATCGTTGCCACCTCTCTTTCGCTGATGGCCGTGTTCGTGCCGGTCGCCGCGATGGGTGGTATTACCGGTAGGTTATACCAGCAGTTCGCCATTACCATCGCCATTTCAGTGGCGATTTCCTCGATCAATGCACTGACCCTCAGCCCGGCCCTGGCCGCCATGCTGCTGCGGCCGCCATCAGAGCGTAAGGACAATATCCTGACGCCGTTCTATAACTGGTTTAATAACACGTTCGCGCGCGTTACCAGCGGTTACATGAGCATCGCGACCCTGTTCACGCGCAAGTTGTTGCTTAGTGTGGGAACGTTGCTGATCATGGTGGTGCTGATGGGCGGCCTGTTTGGCGCCGTCCCCGGCGGTTTTGTGCCCGAGGAGGACCAGGGCTACTTCCTGGTCAATATCCAGTTGCCAGATGCGGCCTCACTGGAGCGGACGGACGTGATAACCCAGCAGGTCGAAAAAATGCTGATCGAAGCTGCCGGGGTTGAGTCGGTGACTGCAATAGCAGGATACAGTCTGCTGACCTCATCACTGTCCCCCAATAATGCATTCCTGTTCGTCTCGCTCGAGCACTGGAGCGAACGTGACAGCTTGCAATTACACGTCAACACTATTATCCAGAAGCTAAACGGACGTTTTGCTAAAGAAGTCCCCGGCGCGCTCGTGTTTGGTTTTGGGCCACCGGCCATTCCAGGTCTGGGTACAGGGTCCGGGTTCAGCCTGATGCTGCAGGACCGCGGTGGCAATACACCCACTTACCTGGCAGAGCAATCACGTCTGTTCATGGATGCTGCCGCCAAAAGGCCTGAAATCGGAAATATCATGTCCACCTTTCGGGCAAACGTACCGCAAATATTTGCCGACGTGGACAAGGACAAAGTACTCAAGATGGGCGTGTCTCCGGCCGACGTAAACACGACGCTGGGTTCCTTCCTGGGCGGTGCCTACGTCAACGATTTCAACCGCTTTGGACGCCTGTACAAAGTCTACGTCCAGGCAGAGCCGGAATACCGTTCTGATCCGAGCGATATTCGATATTTCTTTGTGCGTGGAAAAACAGGCGAGACCGTGCCCCTGTCTTCACTGGTCACTACCTCCCCAACCCAGGGGCCTGAATATACCAACCGCTTCAACCTGTTTCGAGCTGCTGAACTAACCGGTTCGCCGGCTCCGGGTTACAGCTCGGACCAGGCACTTGATGCGCTGGAAGAGGTTGCTGCGCAGGTTCTACCTACCGATATGACTTATTCCTGGAATGCGATGAGCTACCAGGAGCGGGCGGCCGCCGGATCCGGTTCCACCGTCTTCATATTGGCGCTGCTTTTCGTTTTCCTGATCCTTGCCGCGCAATACGAGAGCTGGTCCCTGCCGGTCGGCGTGTTAATGGGAACGCCGATCGCCATCTTCGGCGCCATGGCCGGTCTCTGGTTGAGCGGCCTGTTCTTGCCTGGATATCAGAACAACGTGTTTGCCCAGATCGGCCTGGTGATGTTGATCGGTATGGCGGCCAAGAATGCGATCCTGATCGTGGAATTCGCCAAGGTTAAATCAGAAGAAGGCTTGTCAGCTCTTGACGCTGCTTTGTCTGCGGCCAGGGACCGGTTCCGGCCGATCCTGATGACGGCGTTTTCCTTCATCCTTGGTGTATTGCCTCTGCTGGTGGCCAGCGGAGCCGGTGCCGAAGCCCGGAAGGTGATGGGAATGACCGTGTTCTCAGGCATGCTCGCAGCAACGGTGCTGGGCGTGTTGATCATCCCTGCACTTTACGTGATGGTCGAGCGGGTGAGCGGTCGTGACAAGGGTTCCAAGCAGGCTGAACCTTCAGAGACCGTGGAGCAGGGCGAATGAGACGCCCGGTCAGGCTGCTTCTGCTGACTACCTGTTCCGCTGTATTAGCATCCTGTTCGATGGGCCCGGATTTTGAGCGTCCCGAGGTGCCGGTTCCGGAAACGTACCAGGCCTCGGCTATTCCCGGTGCATCGTTCGCCAACCTGCAGTGGTGGGAGTTGTTTGACGACGATGATCTGGAGTTGCTGATCGAGACCGCGCTGCTCAATAACAAAGAACTGGCTATCGCGATGGCCAGGATTGAAGAAGCCAGGGCCTCCCTCGGGTTTGTCCGTTCCGACCAGTTTCCAAACCTGGACGGTGCAGCCGGTGCAGCCCGCGGCAACACGATTCCGGGTTCTAACCAGCCTGGCTCCATCAACGAAACATTTGTATTGGCTGCCAACCTGAGTTTTGAGGTCGACTTGTGGGGTAAATTACGGCGCTCCACAGAGGCTGCCCGGGCCGAGTTGCTGGCGACGGTTGACGCCCGCAACGTGGTTACGATCACGCTCATTTCTGATGTGGCCAGTTTCTACCTGTTGTTGCTGGACCTGGATTCGCGGGTGGAAATTGCCCGCAGGACACAAAAGACCCGAGAGGACGCGCTGGTCATTATCCAGGCCCGGTTCGATAAGGGCATAGTGCCGTTGATCGATGTGAACCAGGCACAAATTGAACTGGCTGATGCTTCTGCGGAACTGGCTGCACTACAGCGCCAACGGGCACTGGCGGAAAATGCGCTGAGTGTCTTGTTGGGCCGCAATCCCGGTCCCGTTGCCAGGGGTGGTCAGGGTGTGGCATCAACATTGAGCATTCCTGAAATTCCGGTTGGTATGCCGTCCGAGCTGCTTGAACGCCGGCCTGACGTTCGACAGGCCTCGAACCAACTGGCGGCACAAACTGCCCGAATTGGTGTGGCCGAAGCACTTCGTTTCCCGTCGTTGTCATTGACCGGCTCACTGGGTCTGGCCAGCAACGACCTGAGTGGCTTTCTTTCCAGTCAAAACAAAGTCTGGGGCATCAGCGCCGATTTGTTGGGCCCGATATTCGATGCCGGCCGGGGTAAGGCAAGGGTAGAAGCTGAGCGGGCCAGGACCGAACAGTTGCTGAATAATTACCAACTGACGGTGTTGCGTTCTTTCCAGGAAGTGGAGGACGCCCTCATCGAGATCAGCACCTACCGGATGGAAGCCGAGGCCCGTGAGAGTCAGGTCGAGGCGGCCCAAAGTGCAACACGTTTGTCACGTGCGCGATATAACGGCGGTGTCACCAGCTACCTGGAAGTGCTGGAGTCCGAACGCTCGCTGTTCCGCGCCGAGCTGTTGGCTTCATCGACCCGCCGCGAGCAGGTCGTTGCAATCGTCAGCCTGTACAAGGCACTGGGCGGCGGCTGGCCTACCGAAGAGGATATCAGCGAAGCCGGTGGTTTTATCGAGGCAACCCGGCCGCCCGACTAGCGCTGGCAGTGGAGCTTTCAGTCCTGATCGGGCGTATTTAATACGGTTTTCTGTCGCGCGCGCAGCGTAATTAACAGGATGCCGGCAACGACCAGTGTCCCGCCAAGCAGCAGGCGTTGCCCGGGCCTGTCGCCCCAGAAGATTACGCCGAATATCACGGCCAGGACTGGCGTGAGTTGCAGGTAAGGCATGACGCTGGCCACCGGGTGGCGCTGCACCAGGTAAAAAAACAGGCCATGTCCGACCAGTGAAGCCAGCAGTGCCGAGTAGGCCACGCTCGCCCAGCTTTGCCACGGTGCTGTTTTAAGGGTCTCGAGATGATCCTCCCCGGTCAGCAGCGCGGCCACCAGCAACACGGGTAAGGCGAAAATGGCCGTCCAGGCCTGGAAGCTGAGTACACCTATGCCTTTAATACCTCGTTGGTAAATCGAACCGAGCGCCTGGAACAGGGCTGAGAACAAAATGATAGCCAGCACGTCGGTCTGTCCCAGCACACGGGGTTCAAATCCGATGACCAGAACGCCAAGAAATGCGAGAAAAACAGCGGCCAGAGTCTTCCAGCCAACAGCCTCTCTCATCAGGACCATTGCAAGAATAACGGCCATTGGAATGTAGGTTTGCTGGAGTATGGCAACCGTTGAGACATCTTCGGAGCGGGACAGGGCCCAGAACATCAATGTGAAATGAAGGCCGCCCATGAGCAGGCATACAGTGATCAGGCGGAGCCACTGACCGGATGGGGGACGGCGAATAAAGGGCAGGAGGATGACCAGCAACAGCGTAAAGCGCAGGATCATGAAAAGAAACGGCGAAAAGTGCTGCATTCCCTGGGCGCCTGCAATGAAATTGCCGGCCCAGACCACACAAATGACCAGGACGAATACCAGGTCGCGCAGCGGCAGTGATTTTGAAGACATGCCACCTAGTATGCTGCTTGAACAGTGATTCTTAAAAGCCTTACTTTCGTTGAATTACGGGCAACAAACTAGTAACGTTAGCTGCTGCCACAAATCTTTCGGAGTACACCCTAGTGATTAATACAAATGCCGTTAAATCCAAACCCGGACTTTCCATTGTGAAGTGCTTGCGTACTTCATTAATAGTTGTGCTTATCCTTTCGCTGGCAGGCTGTATCAGCAGCACCAAGGTGTACCAGACGGACAAGACCATCACCTACAAGGGCACTCTGTACAACATGTCCAATGTTCAGAAAATTGACAGCAAAATCATGGGTAAGCTGCCAAATGGGGACGACAAAAACATGAAGGGTATGGACAAAAAGGCCGTTCAGTCGCTGTTGAAAGAGGAGTCACCCATCATGGTCACTACGGCTTTGAAAATGGATGACCAGGAATTGGTTTATGAGCGGCGCAGCGTCAAGAAATACTCTGAGTTTTCAAAGATGGTGAAAAACTTTGAGTCGGCCGGCAACAAGGTCAGTAAATTCATGGCCCACAAGAAACAAACCCAGCTAAAACTGTAACGAGCTTACAAACCCCTCATCCATTCCGGGCGCAGTGCCACTGCGTCCGGAGTTTCCAATGCATCACGGACCTTTTGCAGCAGTCGCGGCTTGTCCCGGTTCAGTGTGCCTTTCAAGATCAGGTAGTTGGATGCATGGTCGCTGCGGAAAATCGTGTTCTTCAGCTCCAGGGTATCCAGCAGCCAATACATTTCCTGGAACAGGCCTGCCTGGTCAAGAGCCTCGAACTCGCCCTTAAAGCCGGCCTGGTAGCGTTCCAGCCCCGTTGGAAAGCTGACCACCAGGGTAGAAAGGTATTCCGGTTGTGACAGGTTCATCAGCCGGGCTGAATTGACCGCGTGTTGCTTGCTATAGCGTTTGCCGCCCATGCCGTTCAGGATCATCACTGAGCTTTTTGAGCCGGCTGCCTTGATTTTTTTCAGTGCGGCCAGTGATGTTTCAAAGCTTTCACCCTTGTTGACCCGCTCCAGCACCAGGTCATCGCCAGACTCGCAACCCACGTAAAAAAGCTCGAGGCCAAGCGCTCTCAGCGCTGCGAGTTGCTCCACGCTCTTGTTTTTCAGGTTTCTGGGCAGGCAATACGATGAGATTCGTTGTACATCCGGCAGCGTGCTCCGGATAACCTGCATGATCTGCTCCAGTCGCCTGAACGAGAGTGTCATCGCGTCCCCGTCGGCCAGGAATATGCGCCGGACCGGTACACCGGCCCGGGCCACTGCCTCCAACTCCTGCTCGATTTCCTGTTGCGGTTTGAGGCGGAAGCGTTTCTGAGGCTGGGTGTACATCTCGCAGAAAGTGCACTTGTTCCAGGAGCAGCCGTTGGTGACCTGCAAAATCAGGCTGCGGGCTTCTGAAGGCGGCCGGAATACCGGCTCGGTGTAGGGCAATTGGATCATGTTGTTCACATGAGGTCGCAACTACCCATTTTAAATCCTTTCTAGTCACGAACCGGCAGCCCGCTGGGGACGCTGGTCGGCACGTCGCCCCGCATATCGAGTGCGGCCGGATCGGTAAGGGCATGGAGAAATGCAAGCAAGGCCTGCACTTCGCCCTTCCTCAATTTCACCGCACGCAGCTCATTTGCGCCGGCAATGGCGTTTCTGCGCACCGGGTCGCTCATGACGATTCCATCCCGGGCGTCGAGGTCCGGACGGGGTGGAAGGGTCGTTTGTCCTTCATCATAGTGGTGCAGGGAGGCGACCGGGTTGAGGTGGTGGCGAACCACTGCCTCAAGCGAATCGTAAGCGCCCGTATGGCCGTAAGGGGCAGAAAGCAAAACGTTCCTCAGGGTGGGTGTGCGAAAGCGGAACCGGTCCTCCGGGTTGCCTGTGACCCGTTCCCGGCCGAAATCATCGCGGCCGTCGAAGTAGCCTGCCAGGTTATCGCCCTTGCCCGGCCCGGTTTGCGGCATGGCAATAGCATGGAATTTGTGGTCGGTCTGGAAGGTTCCACTATGGCACGAGCCGCAGTCGGCTTTGCCGTAAAAAAGCATCATGCCTGAGCGTGCTTGCTGGCTCAGGGCACGCCTGTTACCTCGAAGATAGCGGTCAAATGGGCTGTTATTGAAACGCCAGGCACTGGCTTCAAAAGCCGCGATGGCGTTGGCGGCATGAACAAAACGGATGTCCTCTGCCGTGTGGATTTCATCCGGGTATGCGGCCCTGAAGTAATCCAGGTATTGCGGTATGGCCTGCAGGTTCTCCGCAATCA
>CAYUBS010000043.1:0-14807 GCA_964443145.1 uncultured Wenzhouxiangellaceae bacterium
TAAGAGCCCCCGATCCGTGGGGGCCATGGGAGATCAGTGGCAGGAACAGGAAAATAAAAATGTAGGAATTGAACAGCACCGGAATAGTCTACTCAAAATCACCCGACAATGGTGCTCACATAATTAACCAGCTTGAGCACCGCCTCGCTGGCCTGCTGGCGGTTATAAAACAGGTGAACTCCGACTTTCCCCAGTTTTGGAAACTTACTGGAGAAAGGCAAAATTCTCAGCGAGGCCGGAACCGTCTTACGCGTCAGGACAGTGACACCCAGCCCCTCTTCGATCGCCGCCTTGATTCCGGTGATGTCCTGGTTTGTATATGAAACCCGCCAGGGTTGCCCCTGTTCTTTCAACGCGTCGAAGGCTCTGGCCCGGTACATGCACGGCGCCGGGGCCACGATCATGGGTAGCGGCGATTGCAGGTGCGTGTCGTAATGGGTGCTGGTCACCCAGACCAATTCGTCGGAGCCGATGAACGACGGCAGACTTTTCGTGGATGCGTCCCGCAAGGCCAGGATCAGGTCATAAGTTCCGGGTTGGTGCGAGAACAGGTTCTGGCTGAGGTCGCTGTTGATTTCCAGCGTTACGGCCGGATACGCCTGGGCGAAGCGGCCCAGCATTTTTGGCAGCAGTGTCGTGGCAAATTCACTGGGGATTCCAAAGCTGATCCGGCCGCTGATGGTCGGCCGGGCCAGTTCCGCCAGGGCCTCATCATTAAGCGCCAGAATCTGGCGTGCATAGCCCAACATGCGCTCGCCGGTCAGGGTCAGTTCCAGTTGCTGCCCACCGCGAATAAACACCTGGGCGTCGATCAGTTCCTCGAGCCGCTTGATCTGTAAACTGACCGCAGGTTGAGAGCGCCCCAGCAATTGACCCGCCAGCGTGAACCCGCGCATTTCGGCCACCGTAACAAACGAGCGCAGTAAATCCATCGGAATATTTCGCATCGGTTACCCATTTATATTTCTAATCCATACATATTAAATATTAATTTAACAAATGCACAGTATTTCATTAATATAGGTGTGTGAAAGTGTGATCGTTCGCAAAGCAAAATCACACCCATCGGACTGGAGAGTCACTGAAAACCGCGCCACCCTGGCCGGTTTCAGACGCGCATGATCTGTAATCAACAGTTAAATGGCGGGCATGTTATGAACCTTATCTCAGACCGGACTTCCCTCATCCACACCGAAAATGCGTTCAAGGTCGGACCGTATATCGTCGCCCTCGAGCAGGCCGGGCATAAAGTAGTCAAGTGCAACCTGGGCGAACCCGACTTCCCTCTACCTGTTCACATCAGGGACGAGGTCAAGCGTCAACTGGACCTGGATAATGTCCATTACTGCGATCCGCAGGGCATCCTTCCGCTCCGGAAAGCCGTAGCCAAATACATCGGCGAAGCGCGGGGTATTGAGATTAAACCCGAACAGGTCGGAGTTTTTCCGGGTGGCAAGCCCCCGATTGGCTTATGCCAGCAGACCTATTGCAACCCCGGCGACGAGATCATTTATCCCAGTCCGGGTTTCCCGATCTATGAATCCTTTATCCGTTACGTGGGAGCTGTACCTGTTCCGGTACACCTGCGCGAGGAACTGGGGTTCAGCTTCACCGGCGCCGACCTTGAAAAGCTGATCACGCCCCGCACCAAGCTGATCTTCATCAACTTCCCCTCCAACCCGACCGGGGGCGTGGCCACTCGTGAACAGTTGCAGGACATCGCAGATGTCATCCTCAGCAAATGCACACCCAATATCCGGGTCTATTCGGACGAGATCTACGAGAACATCCTGTTTGACGGTGCGGAAAACTACAGCATCGCCTCGATTAAAGGCATGCAGGAAAAAACCTTGATCGCCACGGGTGCCTCAAAATCCTATTCATGGACCGGAGGACGTATCGGCTGGGTGGTGTTCCCATCGGTCGAGGAAGCCCTGTTGTTCAAGAACCTCAATATCAACTATTTCTCCTGCATCCCGCCCTACAACCAGGAAGGCGCCAGGCTGGCTATCGAATCTCCACTGAGCCAGGTTTCGATTGCCGAAATGAATACCGCCTTTCAGCAACGGCGCGACTTTGTGGTGGATGCACTCAACAACATGCCCGGTGTCAGCTGCCAGCTACCCAAGGGTGCGTTTTACGTGTTCCCCAATATCGCCGGGGTGGTTAAGAACCTGAAAATCGACCAGGCATACGCTGCCCTGTCGCCGGAATTACAGAAAACGACCAGCCCGTCCACGCTGTTCCAGATGTTCCTGCTGTGGAAACACCACGTGGCCACGATGGATCGCAAGTCATTCGGCCAGATCGGCGCGGAAAGTATGCATTTCCTGAGGCTATCGATCGCTACCGGACTGGATGACCTGAAACTCGGGATGGAACGCATGCGCACCGCCATCAATGATGAAGACGGATTCAGGCAATTTATCGCAGAACAAAAGCACTTCAGCTAATAGGAGTTTTCCCATGTCATTCGCACTCAATTTGCAAGACCGCGGTACCGAGTACATTGCACTCGAACCTGAAAACGTCCCCGCTCTGCCTGCCGGCGAGAACGACAGCCTGGAGTTCTTCGACCTGTGTTACCGGTCCCTTTGCGCGGTGATGTTCAACCACGCCTCTTCCGGGCATCCCGGCGGCAGCGTTTCCAGCGGCCGCATCGTGGAGTCGTTGCTGTTCAACCAGATGGACTACGATATTTCCAACCCAATGGACCGCACCGCCGACATCATTTCCTACGCCGCCGGTCACAAGGCGCTGGGACTGTATGCCATGTGGGCCTGCCGCAACGAGGTCGTGCGTCAATGCGAGCCGGATTTGCTGCCCGAAGTTCGCCAGCAAATGCGACTGGAAGACCTGCTTGGTTTCCGCAAAAACCCGATTACCAAAACACCCCTTTTCCGGGAATTCAACGTCAAGCCGCTGGACGGACACCCAACCCCGCAAACACCTTTTGTCTGGCTGTCTACCGGCCCGAGTGGCGTAGGTGTGGCCGGTTCCGTGGGCCTGGCGCTCACCCTGAAGGATATGCATGGCGAAAGCGCGCCAGAGGTCCACATCATCGAGGGTGAAGGCGGCATGACCCCGGGCCGGGTGGCCGAAGCCCTTGCTGCAGCCGCCAGTTCGGGCCTGGACAACCTGTTCTTCCACGTCGACTGGAACCAGTCATCGATCGACTCGGACGCCGTAACGCGCGAAGGCAGCCAGCCGGGTGACTACGTTCAGTGGGATCCCTGTGAATTCCTGATGGTTCATGGATTCAATGTCATTTACGTGCCGGACGGTTTCGATTTTGCGCAAATCAGGGAAGCGCAGAACAAGGCCCGTGCCTTCAAAAATGGCCGGCCCACAGGCATCGTCTACCGCACCGTTAAAGGCTGGCGCTATGGCATGGAAGGCGCCCAGTCCCACGGCGCGGGCCACAAATTCTACAGCGAAGCCTATCTACAGGCCCTGCAGCCGTTCGAAAAGAAGCTTGGCCTGACTTTTCCAAGATTTGAAGCGGAAAAGAATCCGGAAAGCATTGAGCGGGCGTACTACGGAGCCCTGCTGACCATCCGTAAAGCCTTTGAAGTCAACACTGCTTTAACCGGACAGCTGGCTCAGTGGGTAACTGATAGCAGGCAACGTCTGGCTGACTCCCCCAGGCCATTGCGCAGCAATGCCCCGCAGTTGGAAAAACTGTACGAAGACAACGCAATCTCTCCGTATGAGCGTCCAGCTTCCTGCACCTATGAGAACGGTTCATCGCAGACCCTGCGCGGTGCGCTGGCAAACGCCCTGAACCACGTCAATAAGCTGACCAACGGCGCTGTCCTGGCCGCTGCAGCAGATTTGTACGGTTCGACCAATATCTCCACCATTGGCGCGGGCTTCGGTACGGGTTTCTGGCACCCGACCAACAACCCCGATTCACGGCTGTTCTCTGCCGGCGGCATCACCGAAGATGCCATGGGCGGTATCTGCTCCGGTATCGCCAGTATGGGCCACCAGATCGGTGTGGGCTCCTCCTATGGCGCGTTCATTGCGCCGCTCAGCACGATCAGTGCCAAGACGCACGGCATCGGGCAACAGACCCTGCGACACCGTTGCCCGGATGAACCAAATCGAACCTTCGTCGTAGTCTGTGGCCACGCGGGTGTGAAAACGGGCGAAGACGGCCCCACACATGCAGAACCACAGGCGTTGCAGGTGCTGCAGGAGAACTTCCCCGGTGACGTGATGATCACACTGACGCCATGGGATCCAAACGAACTTTGGCCGCTGACCGCCGAATCACTGCGCCAGCGCCCGGCCGTTCTGGCACCTTACGTCACACGCCCGTCTGAGGTGATCATTGATCGCGCCGGGCTGGGCCTGGCTCCGCCGGAAGCATCCATTAAAGGCGTCTATAAATTGCTGGAAGCCAACGGCAAGCCAGACGGAACCCTTATTTACCAGGGCAGCGACGTCGCCTATGCTTTCATTACCGGCGTGCTGCCGCACCTGCAGGAAAAAGGCATCAATCTGGATGTGTACTATATTTCCAGTGCAGAACTATTCGATCGCCTGGACAAGCAGGAGAGGAGGGAAATCTATCCCGCCTCAACGGCTGCCGAAGCGATGATGTTTTCCGGCTTCACCGTAGCCACCACCTACCGCTGGACCATGTCCGAACGGGGCAGAGAGTTCAGCCTCTATCCCTGGAAGAACGGCGCATTCCTGGGTAGCGGCCAGGGTGACGTCTGCCTCGAGCAGGCAGGTATGCACGGTGCGGCACAGTGGGAAGTTATCCAGAAATTCATTTACGGCAAATAGAGGCAATATTCACGTGATGAGAACTGTCTTTTATGACCGCCACGTAGAGTGTGGCGCAAAAATCACGGAGTTTGGCGGCTGGGATATGCCACTCCAGTACCCTGCGGGGATTGTCCAGGAACACCTGGCAACCCGTAAACACTCCGGGCTGTTCGATGTATCCCATATGGGACGGTTCATCATCAGTGGAGACCAGGCCCTGCCCTTCCTGCAGCATGTCCTGACCAACAGCGCGGCCGGACTGGACGTCGGACTGGGGCAATACACGATGATCCCCAATCCGGCTGGCGGCATCATCGACGATGCCTACCTGTACCGTTTCGTCGAGGACGAGTACCTGCTGGTGGTCAATGCCGGCAACCGGGAAAAGGACTGGGATCACCTGGAGGCGGTGCGCCGGGACTTCCCGCAAACCAATATGCTGGACCGCACGATGGAGATGGCGATGTTGAGCCTGCAAGGGCCCGAGGCCAAGCAGATTCTGTCGCGTCTGATAAATGGCGCTCTGCCTGAGCCGATGAGAAATGAGCTCAGCATCGTTGAAATTGAGGGCGCGCGGATTTTGCTCGCTCGCACCGGATACACCGGGGAACCGATCTGCTTCGAGCTATTCATCGAAAACGAGGATGCCGTAAGGGTATGGGACCTGCTGATTGAGCATGGTGCGAATCCCGTCGGGCTGGGCGCCCGCGATTCGCTACGCCTGGAAGCCGGGCTGCCATTATTTGGGCACGAACTCGGGCCGGATCCAAAGGGCAATGAAATTCCTGCTTTTGCCTCGGACCTGTCCCGCTTTGCGGTCAGCTTCTCAGCATTGAAAGGTGATTACATTGGCCGTGAAGCGTTGTATCAACAGTTCCTGGCGCTTAAAAACATCCTCGATCGACAGTTCTCTGACATCGATGCACTGCCACAACGGGTTCTGCTGTTTGAACTGGCCGGACGCGGGATCGCACGCCATGGAGACCGGGTCTGGATCGGCGAGCAAGCGGTGGGATACGTCACCAGCGGAACCATGGTGCCTTACTGGAAAACCGAGGGCGAAGGCGTTGAGTCGCAGTTCAGCGACGAGAACACCAGGCGGGCCATCGGCATGGCGCTGGTATCCAGTGAGCTGTGGGAAGGCGACGAAATCGAGGTCGAAATCCGCGGCCGTAGAATCCCGGCAACCATCGTGCCCTGGTTCCTGCGCGGTGAGGCGCCACCGTACGCCCGTGCGGTTATTCATCATCAACTGCCGGACGAAGAAATCGAAGCGCCAGGGCTGAGTACCGGCCAGAAGGTCAACGAACTGATCGACAGTGCTCTGGCCAATACACGCTGGCGCCAGCAGGACTGTATTAACCTGATTCCCTCGGAGATGACCCTGTCACCGGTCACGCGGCTTCTGTCCATCATGGACCCGGTAGGGCGCTATGCCGAGCACAAGCAGGTCAAGGCGCTGGACGAGGCCGAAGTCTTTTACTACCAGGGCACCGACTTTATCTGGGAAGTTGAAGAGCTGCTGAAAAAGGAACTGATGTCCTACCTGGGTTGCGCCACCGTCGAGGCACGCGTCGTGTCCGGTCAGATGGCCAACATGACCGTGTTCAGCGCCATGGTGGACTACCTCAACCGCGCCGACCGCAAAAGTGAGCAACGGCGTATGCGCATGGTGATGAATAACCACATCATCAAGGGCGGCCACCTGAGCGCACAGCCGATGGGGGCGCTCAAAGACTATGTCGCACGGGATCCGCGTACCGAAAAAGCCGCGGCTGTGAATTTTCCAGTACTACGCGACAACCCCTACAAGATCGACGTGGCCGCAGCGGGCGAATTGCTGGCCGAGCACAAACCCGAACTGATCATCCTGGGTAAAAGCATGGTGCTGCACCCGGAACCGGTTGCCGAAATGCGGGCATTCATTGATGAACAGGGCCTGGATTGCTTCCTGATGTACGACATGGCGCATGTGCTGGGCCTGGTGGGGCCGCACTTCCAGAATCCCTTCGCAGAAGGTGCGGACATTGTTACCGGGTCCACCCACAAGACGTTCTTCGGCACACAGCGTGGCATCATTTCATCGCGTTTCGAAGAAGAAAACGTGCGCTATCCGTTCTGGGAGGCCGTCGAGCGGCGCGCCTTCCCGGGCGCGGTCAGCAACCATCACCTCGGCACCTTGCTCGGGTTGCTGATGGCCACCTACGAGATGAACGCATTCAAAGACGTTTATCAGCAAAAAGTACTCAGCAACGCAAAGGCGTTCGCGAGGGCTCTTAAAGACGTGGGGCTGAACGTATCGGGCGACCCCGCTGTTTCCTACACCGAAACCCACCAGGTATTGCTGGATGTCGGTTACTCACGCGGCCCGGAGGTCGCCCGGCGTCTGGAAGAAAACAACATCATCGTCAACTACCAGGCATCACCGGAAGAAGAGGGTTTCACAGCATCAGGTTCACTGCGCATGGGTGTGTCCGAGATGACTCGTTTCGGTATGGAACCGGAAGACTTTGGCGAGCTGGCTGAACTGATTCGCGACGTCGTGGTGGATCAATCGAGTGTGAAAGCCCGGGTGGCAGAATTGAGAAAACGGTTCAGCAAAATGCAGTACTGTTTTGCTCCGGAAGAGCTGGGCGGCCGGCTTGAAGAGTTGCACCGCATGGTGTGACGCAGAGGATATTTAAAAAAACCGTGTATACCTACCCGGTAAACGCCTCTGCGGCAGCGGCCAGTGAATCCTGGTTGATCACGGCATGGTAGTCGGCTTGCTTACCGGTGGATCGAAGCACGCGTTTGATCATGCTTTGCAGGTTGGGCCGCTTGCCGCCCGGCTCGGTCGCCGGACCGATGCCTCCGCCAAATTCAATTACGGTGCTGACTTCCTCTGCGAATGCTTCCTGCAGGTTCTCGTGCCAGAGTACCGGGTTAAACAGCTGGAAAAACAGCCGCGAGCGGATGTCCATCGGGTCATTAACATGAAAACTACCGGTGAAGTTGGACAAAACGCGGACATCTGAGGCCGCAAAGGCAGCCTCCTCAAGTACCGGGCGGTACAATTGCGCTGCCTTGACCATGTAGTAGGTGTGGAAAGCACCCTCCGTCTTCAGGCGGGTAAATCGAGCACGTTCAAATTGCTCCTGCGCGGCCTGTTCAAGTGCTTCCAGATCTGCGCTACGACCCCCGACAACCGTTTGTTCGGGCAGGTTGCAACCGGCGATCGCACAGTGAAAACGCTCGGCCAGCGGGCGGATGCTATCGACATTCAGTGAAAAAGCACTCATTTCTCCTTCGCCGTGTGCACCCATCAAGTCTCCGCGTTTTTGCACCAGGTTCAGGGCACTCTCGAAACTGAGGGCTTTTGCAGCCACCAGCGCCGAGTACTCACCCAGGCTGTGGCCGGCTGCCATCGTCGGCTGGATACGGTTACCCGTGAGCTCCCGGAATACTTCCAGGCAGGCGATGGAATGGGTCAGCAAGACCGGCTGGGTGAAACGGGTCAGTCTAAGTTCGTTATCCGGGTCTTCAAATGACAGTCTCGCGACGTCGTAACCGAGTACGTCACTGGCTTGCTCATATACCGCACGTACGGAGGCATGGTCCTTGTAGATATCGCTGCCCTTACCCGGGTACTGAGACCCCTGCCCCGGGAAGACAAACAGGATGTTTTTATTATTGGCTGACACGGTTTTTCACCTGTGGGTTTGCGGGTGCACAGAATAGCCAGCACCGCGTGTTAAAGCAAGAATATGCATGCCCCGGGAATTCAGCCCAGTCGCTCGAAGGCCTTGCGCACTTCCGGGGGTGCCTGCACCAGTTCGATCAACACTCCTTCCCCGCCAATGGGGAATTCATCATTGGCCTTGGGGTGGACAAAACAGATATCAAAGCCGGATGCGCCCTTACGGATGCCTCCCGGGGTAAATCGCATGCCCTTTTGCTGCAGCCACTGCACCGCGGCAGTCAGGTCGTCAATCCACAGTCCCACGTGGTTGAGCGGAGGGTGCTGCACCATAGGTTTTCTTTCCGGATCCAGCGGCTGCATCAGGTCAACTTCAACCTGTAAGGGCCCGGAACCCATCACCGCAATATCTTCATCCACGTTTTCCGACTCGCTCTGGAAATCGCCGCTGAGGGTGAGGCCGAACGTGTCTACCCACAGGTTGCGCAGGCGGCCCTTGTCCAGTCCGCCCACGGCGATTTGCTGAATACCCAGCACTTTAAACGGTCGATCGCTCATATCATCTCCGGTTTTTCGGATTCAATCCCACTGCTTGTGGCGCTTGAGAAAAATATCCAGCAACTGCCGGGCCGCCAGTGTGGGAGGGATTCGCCCCTCACTGGCCGCGGCTTCCAGTTCGGGGATGTGATCACGTACTTCCGGGTCGCTTTGCAGGGCTGCGACCAGGCTATCGTTCACTTCGGACCACAGCCAGTCCCTGGCCTGCGCGGCGCGGCGTTCGCTGAATTGGCCACTGGCCTTTAGCACGTCGCGGTGACGCAATGCAGTTTCCCAGGCCGTAGAAATACCCACTCCATCAAGTGCCGAACAGGTCTGGACTTCGACTGTCCAGTCTGCCGAGCGCGGATGCAACAGACGTAGTGCGCTGCGATAGTCGGCCGCAGAGCGCCCGGCAAGTGACTTGAGTTCGCCATCGGCCTTGTTGATCAGAACCAGGTCAGCCAGCTCCATAATGCCGCGCTTGATTCCCTGCAACTCGTCCCCCCCTCCTGGTAAAAGCAATAGCAGGAACATGTCGGTCATATCCGCCACTTTCGTCTCGGATTGCCCGACCCCGACCGTCTCCACGATGATGACGTCAAAACCAGCGGCTTCACACAGGATCAATGCTTCACGGCTGCGCCGGGTCACGCCGCCCAGGGTGGTGCCGGAAGGTGACGGACGAATATAGGCTTCGCCGCGACGCGCCAGTGTTTCCATACGCGTCTTGTCACCCAGGATAGAGCCACCACTGATGGCTGAGGAAGGATCCACAGTCAGCACAGCCACTCGGTGGCCCTGGTCGATTACATGGTTACCCAGCGCTTCGATGAAGGTTGATTTGCCAACCCCGGGAACACCCGTGATACCGAGGCGGATGGACTGGCCCGCGTGGGGCATCAAATGCTGCAGCAAATCGCTGGCCGCAGCCCTGTGATCAGTCCGGGTTGATTCAATCAGCGTTATGGCCCGCGCTAATGCGCGCCGGTTACCGCTGCGTACGTCCCGGGCGAGAACGGCAGTTTCCTGCATCGGCTGTTACTCGAATTCCATGATCTGGTCGTCAACCGCCAGACTGGCACCGGCTTCATAGCTGATTTTCGCTATGACACCATCACGCTCAGCATACAGCGTGTTTTCCATTTTCATGGCCTCGAGCACCGCCAGTTCATCACCTGCGGTAACCGTGTCGCCCTCCTTTACCGCCAGGGACACCAACAGACCCGGCATGGGCGACAGCAGGAAATTCGACATGTCCGGTGGAGCTTTGACCGGCATATACTTCATCAACTCCGCAGCCCGCGGTGGCAGCACCATGACATCAGACTGGGTACCGCCATGGAACAGGCTGTAGGTCTGCTGCCTGCGCTCGACCAGCATGTAAATTTTCTTGCCGTTGATGGTCCCGCTGAACTGGTACTGCCCAAATTCCCAGTGGGTGCGCACGGCGTAGGTCTTGCCATCGTATTCAACGTCGTGCCCGCCCTCGACGGGAACCACGGAGACCGGATGATACTGACCGTCCATTACGACCACCCAGTCTTTGGGTACGCGGCGCTCATGACCGGCCATTTGCCCGTCAATCTGGGCGGCACGATCACGGTAGCGACGCACCATCGAAGCGGCCACAGCAATGATCACGGAAGGTTCGTCGTGCGGTACATCGGCCGGGTGGAACCCATCCGGGTACTCCTCACCGATCATATTGGTGCTCATATCACCGCTGACAAACCGCGGGTGCACCATCAGTGCCGCCAGGAAACTGAGGTTGCAGGACACGCCCCGGATCAGGAAGCGATCAAGTGCCGAGCGCATGTGCACACTGGCGTCTTCACGGGTCGCGCCGTAGGTGATCAGCTTGGCAATCATGGGGTCGTAATACATCGATACTTCGCCGCCTTCAAATACCCCGGTATCTACTCGTACATGTTCGTCTTCAGCCGGCGGACGGTAGTACACAAGTCGGCCGGTTGAAGGCAGGAAGTTGCGAAACGGGTCTTCCGCGTAAACGCGGGTCTCAATGGCCCAGCCATTAATGCCCACATCCGCCTGCGTGACCGGCAGTTTCTCGCCGTAGGCTACCCGGATCATCAGTTCGACCAGGTCCAGCCCGGTAATCAACTCGGTAACCGGGTGCTCCACCTGCAGGCGCGTATTCATTTCAAGAAAGTAGAAATTACGGTCGCGGTCAACGATGAACTCGACGGTTCCGGCAGATTCATAGTCCACCGCCTTAGCCAGCGTCTTGGCTTGCTCGCCCATGCTGTGGCGCGTGGCCTCATCGAGAAACGGCGATGGCGCCTCTTCGATTACTTTCTGATGACGCCGCTGAAGAGAACACTCGCGCTCGTTGAGATGCACCACGTTGCCATGGCCATCGGCCATTATCTGTATTTCGATATGGCGGGGCTCTTCGATAAACTTCTCTGCGAACATACGATCATCACCAAAGCTCGACCGCGCTTCGTTGGCTGCCCGCTCGAAGCCATCCAGGCACTCGGCGTCATTATTCGCGACCCGCATGCCTTTGCCACCGCCCCCGGCCGTGGCCTTGAGCATGACCGGATAGCCCAGCTCATTGGAAACCTCAACGGCATGCTCCGCGTCACGCAGCACGCTGGTAAAACCGGGAATGGTGTTGACCCCGGCCTCGGCGGCCAGCTTCTTGGAGGTGATCTTGTCGCCCATGGCCTCAATGGCGCGGGTCTTCGGGCCGATGAAAGCAATGCCATTTTCAGCCAGCAGTTCACAGAACCCGGAATTCTCCGACAAGAAACCATAACCCGGGTGAACCGCCTGTGCGCCGGTGTCCAGGCAAGCCTGCAGGATCTTCTCTTTCAACAGGTAGCTTTCTACCGAGGGCGGCGGTCCGATGTGGACGGCCTCGTCTGCCATTTGGACATGCAAGGCGTCACGATCGGCATCAGAGAAAACGGCAACGGTCTTGATGCCCATTTTGCGCGCAGTCTTGATGACGCGGCAGGCAATCTCGCCGCGGTTTGCGATCAGGATTTTGTCAAACACGTGCAGACACCTCTGGTGTATGGGTCTTAAAGGGGGATGTTGTCATGTTTACGCCATGGGTTATCCAGTTTCTTGTCGCGCAGCATCGCGAGCGAACGGCAAATGCGTTTACGGGTCGCATGCGGTGCTATCACGTCGTCTATGTATCCGCGACTACCGGCTATGAACGGGTTGGCGAATTTCCTGCGGTACTCTTCGGTTCGCTCGGCAATCTTCTCTTCATCGCCAATATCCTCACGGAAAATGATCTCTACAGCGCCTTTGGGTCCCATTACCGCGATTTCAGCGCTCGGCCAGGCCAGGTTCACATCGCCACGCAGGTGTTTGGAGGCCATCACGTCATACGCACCACCATAGGCCTTGCGGGTGATCACCGTGATCTTGGGTACCGTGGCCTCGGCGTAGGCAAACAGCAGCTTGGCACCGTGGTTAATGATTCCACCGTATTCCTGCGCCGTTCCCGGCATGAACCCGGGTACATCTACAAACGTCAGAATCGGGATATTGAAAGCGTCACAAAACCGTACAAAACGGCCGGCTTTGATCGATGATTTGATGTCCAGGCAGCCGGCCAGCACCAGCGGCTGATTGGCCACGATACCCACAACGTGACCGTCCATCCTGGAGAGCCCGATGACAATATTTTTAGCGTGGTCCGGTTGCAGCTCCCAGAAATCATTGTCATCCGAAACCTTGTATATCAGCTCCTTAATGTCATAGGGCAAATTGGGGTTGTCCGGCACCAGTGTGTCCAGTGACATCTCCATGCGGTTGGCTTTGTCGGGGGTCGGCCGGTAAGGAGGTTTCTCGCGGTTGTTGGCCGGCAGGTAGTTGATAAACCGCCGCACCATTAACAAGGTCTCTACATCGTTCTCATAAGCACGATCACATACACCGGAAACGGTCGAATGCGTCAGGGCGCCGCCTAACTCTTCCGCTGTGACTTCCTCGTGCGTTACGGTCTTGACCACATCCGGGCCGGTTACAAACATGTAAGAAGTGTCTTTCACCATGAAGATGAAATCGGTCATGGCCGGAGAGTAAACCGCGCCGCCGGCACAGGGGCCCATGATGACGGAAATTTGCGGCACCACGCCGGACGCCAGCACATTGCGCTGAAACACGTCTGCATAACCGCCCAGGGACGCCACACCTTCCTGGATGCGGGCGCCACCCGAATCGTTCAGGCCGATGACCGGTGCGCCAACCTTCATCGCATGATCCATGACCTTACAGATTTTTTCTGCGTGTGCTTCGGACAGGGAGCCGCCGAAAACCGTGAAGTCCTGGCTGAACACAAAAACCACGCGGCCATTGACCGTTCCATAGCCGGTCACCACACCGTCACCGGGGATTTTCTTGTCGGCCATGCCAAAATCTGTGCAGCGATGCTCGACGAAGGTATCCCACTCCTCGAAGCTGTCCTCATCCAGCAGTAAATCGATGCGCTCGCGCGCCGTTAGTTTTCCGCGGTTATGCTGAACATCAATGCGGTGCTGGCCACCGCCCAGGGCTGCTGCTTTACGCTTTTCTTCCAGTTGTTCGACAATTTCCTGCATGCAAATGTCCTTAAATGTTTACCGGTTCTTGTTACGTTTGCGAATAATCCCGAGCACTTCATGGGCGGCAAGCAGGATATTGGTGCCAGGGCCAAATACAGCCGACACACCCATCCCCAGCATTTCATCATAGTCCTGCGGCGGAATCACACCCCCGCAAATCACGGCGATATCATCAGCCCCCTGGTTCTTCAGCCCCTCGATCACCTGCGGAACCAGTGTCTTGTGCCCGGCAGCCTGAGAAGAAATGCCAATCACGTGGACATCGTTCTCGATCGCCTCGCGCACCGCCTCCTCCGGCGTCTGAAACAGTGGGCCGATATCCACGTCAAAACCAATATCGGCGAAGGCCGTCGCAATCACCTTGGCGCCGCGGTCGTGCCCATCCTGGCCCAGCTTGCAGACCAGCATGCGCGGCCGGCGTCCTTCGGCTTCCGCAAATTGCTCGACTTCCCGCTGAATCTCCATATATCCCTCGTCACTTTCGTAGGCCGAGCCATACACTCCGGCAATCGAACGGGTAACAGCCCGGTGCCGGCTGTAGACCTTCTCCAGCGCATCGGAAATCTCGCCCACGGTCGCCCTCGCGCGTGCTGCATCCACCGCCAGCGACAGCAGATTGCCGGTCTCGTCCTGCGCGGCCCGGGTCAATGCATCCAGTGCCTGCTCGCAGGCCTGGCCATCGCGAGATTCACGAACCTGCTCCAGGCGGCGTATCTGGGCTTCACGCACAGCGCTGTTGTCAATATTCAGAATATCGACCGGCGGTTCCTCTTCCAGTTGGTATTTATTGACGCCGACGATGACTTCCTCGCCACGGTCGATCCGTGCCTGGCGCAGCGCCGAGGCTTCCTCAATACGCATCTTGGGCATGCCGGATTCCACCGCCTTTGTCATGCCGCCCATTTCTTCCACTTCGTCGATGAGTTTACGCGCCTCGGCAACCAGTTCGTGGGTCAGACTTTCCACGTAGTAAGAGCCCGCCAGCGGGTCAACGACATGGGTAATACCGGTTTCTTCCTGCAAGACCAACTGGGTATTTCTTGCGATACGGGCTGAAAATTCGGTCGGCAGCGCCAGTGCCTCATCGAAGGAATTGGTGTGTAACGATTGGGTGCCGCCCAGTACGGCCGCCATCGCTTCAATCGTTGTCCGCATGATGTTGTTGTAGGGATCATTGGCTGTCAGGCTCACCCCGGAAGTCTGGCAATGGGTGCGCAGCATCA
>CAYUBS010000043.1:14907-21028 GCA_964443145.1 uncultured Wenzhouxiangellaceae bacterium
CCGGCCTCCTGCATGTGGTAACCGGAAATGGACATCGAGTTGTAACGCGGCATATGGGCCGAGGTATAGGCAATGATGTCGGATACGATCCGCATTGAGGGCGCAGGAGGGTAGATATACGTGTTGCGCACCATGAATTCTTTCAGGATATCGTTCTGCAGGGTTCCGACCAGCTGGTCCGGCGCCACACCCTGCTCATCTGCCGCAACGATATACATGGCCATCACCGGCAGCACCGCGCCGTTCATGGTCATCGAGACGGACATCCTGTCCAGCGGGATACCGTCGAACAGGATCTTCATGTCGGCGACGCTGTCGATAGCCACGCCGGCTTTTCCGACATCGCCCTCCACTCGCGAATGGTCTGAATCGTAGCCTCGATGGGTGGCCAGGTCGAAAGCCACCGACAGGCCGGTCTGCCCGGCCTCGAGGTTCTTACGGTAGAAGGCATTGGACTCTTCAGCGGTGGAGAACCCCGCGTACTGGCGAACGGTCCACGGTCGGCCTGCATACATCGTGGCCTTGGGTCCGCGTACAAAGGGCGCCATGCCGGGCATCGAATCCAGGTACTCCAGGCCTTCAAGATCCTGCGCCGTATACAACGGCTTAACCGCTATTCCCTCGGGCGTATTCCAGGTCAGTTCTTCGAGCGGTTTGCCCTTGCGCTCCCGAATGGCAAGCTCTTGCCAGTCCTCAAGCTCTTTCCTGGGGAAGTCTGTCATTTTACTGTTCAATCTCCATCAAATTCCGAAATCATCCGAGACAATCCCGGTATTGTCTCGTTGACCAGCCTACAACGCAATTAGCCGAAGGTATATTGCTGACATCACCTATGATTTACAAAAAAAGAGCGATATCCTTAGCCGCTATGATTACACGAATCGTCAGAATGGAATTCCAGCCGAAACACGCTGATGAATTCCTGGCACATTTCAACACCATCAAAACCCTGATACGTAACTTCCCGGGCGTCCGGCACCTCGAACTGCACCGCGACGCCAGCCTGCCTCACGTTTTCTATACCTACAGCGTATGGGACGGAGAAGAGGAACTGGAAACCTATCGCCACAGCGAGTTGTTCAAAACCACCTGGGCACAGGCCAAAACCTGGTTCGGCGGCAAACCCCAGGCATTCAGCCTGCGCCGGGAACTACTGGTTGACGGAAAATAGATTAAAGCGGAGATATTCATGAATAGAACATGGCTGATCACGGCCCTCGCGGCCAGTATCATCGTGACAGGCTGCGATGCACCGATAGAAAGCGGTCCATCCATCAGCTACGAAAAGTACACGCTCGATAATGGGCTGGACGTCATCCTGCACGTGGATAACTCCGACCCGGTGGTCGCGATCAACCTGGCGGCGCACGTGGGCTCGTCCCGTGAGAACACTGGCCGCACCGGATTTGCACATCTGTTCGAGCACCTGCTGTTTCTCGATTCGGAGAACCTGGGCTACGGCGGACTGGATTCGATGAACACGCGGATCGGCGGCGACGGCACCAACGGATTCACCACCACCGATATGACCCAGTATTTCCAGGCCGTTCCGGCCGATGCGCTGGAAAAAGTGATCTGGGCCGAAGCGGACAAACTGGGCTATTTCATCAATACCGTCAGCCAGGCGGTTATCGATACCGAAAAACAGGTGGTAAAAAACGAGAAGCGTCAGCGTGTCGACAATCAACCCTACGGACATAACTTCTATGTCATCGGCAAGGCGATGTATCCCGAAGACCACCCGTACAACTGGCAGATCATTGGCTCATTGGATGACCTTGAGGCTGCGACCCTTGAAGACGTCAAAACCTTCTACCACCGCTGGTACGTGCCCAATAACGTGACGCTGACGCTGTCAGGCGACTTCGACGTGGCGGAAGCCAAACTTCTGATCGAGAAGTACTTTGGTGAAATACCGGCCGGGCCGACGGTAGTATCGGGTAATCCCCGCAGTGCCGTGCTGGAAGAAAGTATCTCGCTGTACCACGAGGACAACTTTGCCACGGTGCCGCAACTCACCATGGTCTGGCCAACGGTAGGCCAGTTTCACCCGGACAGCCCTGCGCTCGAAATCCTGTCGAATTATCTCTCCGACGGCAAGCGGGCGCCACTTAACGAAGTGCTGATCGACGAGCTGAAGCTGACATCCGATGTCGGCACATACAGCTACGGCAAGGAACTGGCCGGGGAATTCTACGTGCTGGTCAACGCCAATGCGGGTGGCAATCTGAATGAAGTGCAGACCGCCGTGGAAATGGCCTTTCAGCGATTGGAGGAAAACGGCATAGCACAGGCCGATCTGGATCGGATCAAGGCCGGATTTGAAGTGCAAATCTACGCTCAGCTTGGGAGCGCACTTGGTAAAGCCATTGCACTGGGTCAATACAACGCACTGTCGGGCGACCCCGAGCGGATCAACAGCGATATCCGGGAACTGCAGGCCGTGCAGATCGATGATGTCATGCGCGTGTATGACACCTACCTCAAAGGTAAACCTTACGTAGTCACCAGCTTTGTTCCCAAAGGTGAGCTCGAACTGGCCCTGGAAGGCAGTACGTTAGCCGAGGTAGTGGAAGAAGTCATTGTCCAGGGTGCTGAAACCGAGGCAACCGAAACCGAGGAAGTAGCTGAATATGAGCGAACCCCATCCAGCTTTGACCGCACTGTGGAACCGCCTTTTGGCAATCCCTACACCCTGCCCTCCCCGATTGTATGGCGTGATCAACTGGACAATGGTGTTGAAGTCTATGGCATCGAATCTGCCGAGACACCGCTGATATATTTTTCGCTGGTACTCGACGCGGGTCGCGGGCGTGCAGACATCAGCAAGCCCGCCGTGGCTAACCTGACCGCCGATCTGCTGAATAAGGGCACCGCCAGCAAGACAACCGCCGAACTGGAAGACGCCATCAAGTCACTGGGTTCAAACATCACGATTTCAGCAGGTGCCACCAGCACCACGGTGAATGGCAGTACGTTGTCCAGAAACTTTGACGAAACCATGGCACTGGTTGAAGAGATGCTGCTTGAGCCGCGCTGGGACAGCGAAGAATTTGACCTGCTGAAACGCAAGCAAATCAACAAGATTGATCAGGACGCCGGGGACCCTACAGCGGTTGCGCGGCGTGAAGCTGCGAAACTGCGTTATCCGGCTGATCATATCTACAGCTACCTGGCTTACGGCACCAAAGACAAGCTTGAACCGGTGACGCTGGATGACCTGAAAAGCTTTTACCAGGCCAACTATTCACCCGCACGCACTCGACTGAATATCGTCGGCGATGTCAGCCCGGATCTCGTTCGCGCGGCCACCGCCGGACTGTCTGAGCGCTGGAACGTCGCCGCCACTGAGCCTGTTTCGCTGCCAGGGGCCAATCCGGTTGATACCTCTTCCGTATATTTTTACGACATAGCCGGAGCCAAGCAGTCGGTGTTGCGGATACAGCGGCCCTCACTTTCTGCGCTTGATCCGGACTACCCGCTGACCGATGCGCTCAACCTGCTGCTGGGCGGAATTTATACATCTCAGCTAATGACCGAACTGCGCGTTAACAAAGGCTACACCTACGGCATCCGCTCCGGCTTCAGTGGCCAGAAAGACCGCGGAACGTTTGCTATCGGCTCGAGTGTCCGCTCGAACGTGACCCATGAATCGCTCGTGCTGATCCGGGACATTGTCTCCAACTTCGGACCGGGGTTCACCGAGGATGACCTTATTACCCTCAAAGGCGCAGTGCTAAGAGGCCAGGCGTTAAAAAACGAAACGTTGCGTGCAAAGCTGGGCGTGCTACAGGACATCAGTAACTTCGGCTACCCGACCGATTTCCAGGCGCAAAGCGCCAGTCAGGTGGAGGCCATGACGCTGGAACAGTTCAAGCAACTGGCCGGCAAGTACCTGCGCGCGGACGCCATGCAGTACATCGTGGCAGGCGACGCAGCCTCCCAGGCGGCGCGGCTGAATGAGCTGGGCTTCGGACCGGTTGTGATGCTGGAAGCGGTCGACTAGGGAAAGGCCGAAAACTCCGGATACTCAGGGTATGCCAATTGGATACCCGTCTCACCCGCGGCCACGCGGGTGAGGGCTTCTGCCCGCAATGCCTCGATATCCAGGGCAAGCTGCATCCTGAAATCACGGACTTCGTTCCAACTATCTTCAAAGTTCTGCGGAGTATCGCCTTCCTTGTAGGCACGCAGCATCGGCCCTATCACCCCGTATGCCTGGTACAGGCGCTGCGCCTGCAGCTGCTCGAACTCATCAATCTCAGCCAGCAGCAGAAGCAGTTCTTCACCCTCCGGCTCTGCTGGCGTTTGCAGTACGGCCATCTGGTCAAAATACTGGAGGCTGTCTTCCATATTGATGCTGTAGGCATTTCCCCACTGGTGCCGATTTCCGTCATTGACGAGGCGGCCGCTGGCCGGGTCAATGATCAAAACGGTGGGTGTTGCATAGTAAACAGGGGGGCCTATGCTGCTGATCACTTCCCCGCCCTTGTCCAGATAGCCGACATCAACAAAGACCAGTTCGTAGTGTTCATCGATCAGTGACTTGAGGGGTTCCTGGTACAAACGCGAAGCCAGCGCCCGGCTGTCGTGACACCAGTTAGCCCCCATCACGACCAGCACTCTTTGGCCCTTCTGTAAGGCAGCCTCCCGCGCGTTGGCAAGGTCAGCCATGGCATCATCGGAAGGCAGATACAATTCACCCGGCTCCTGCGCAGAGGCATTGAATGCAGCTACGCTCAGAAGCGCTGCCAGGATCGCCGAAACAAAATTCATTAAGTAATTTTTCAAAATCTGAATACCCCATTCTTCCATTGGTACTTAATACCCTCTAATGCCGTCAGCCGGGTTGACTGACGCAGCAGGGGAGCCAACCAGGTTTCAACTTCACCCTTAGCGTAGATTGCTTTTTGTTTACCGCCATGCAGCGGCAAGGTGTACTGGCGATACAACACTGCCTGGCTGGTGTAGAACAAACTGGACGGATCCACAGCGAGTTCACGCCCTTCCGCCAGGCGTATGTAAAGGCGTTTTCCGTCGGTGCCTATTCGGTGCTTGAGGTTACGCGTAGCCAGGCTCATGACCGGTACCAGGAAAGCCAGCACGACACCAGAAAGCAAGAGAGGTATCCACAGCTCGTTGGTCTTCTCGCTGATATCCGGCCCCGCCAGGATACGAATCCAGAGATACAGAGCCAGGGCGCCAACGACCAGGATAATGAACAGAATCAGACCCAGGTGCTCCAGCCACTTCAACGACCACTCCATTTTGGGGTCGCGCTTAAGCCAGTAAACACCCGTGGTTGCCGGTACCTGTTCTGCTGCGTTGGCGGGGTCGAGGGTAAGCGGTGGTTCAGTCCAGCGCTTGTGTTTGGCAGTGCCCTTCACCGCAGCGGCAACCATCAGGCCCGCTGAAAAAATGAGCACGACCAGTGAAATGACGCCCAGCAGCTTGAAGTGCTTTTGCTGGTCATGAATACGGGTCAGGTGAGTACGAAACGCCTCATCACCAAACTCGTCAACATCTGCAGTGGCGCTGTCCACACGATAGACCCTGAACTGCTCAAGGTCCGTAACCAGGGCAGCGCCGTCGATTGCGGCTACATCGGTTGGATAGGCACCCCCTGGCAATGCAACCAGTACCTGGGCTCCCTGTTCCTGGTCATAAATGACAAGGTCCGCCTCGGCCTTCGAAAAGTCAGCGGCCTGGATCACCCAAAGGCGGCCATCTGCCCTGCGCGCCAGCATCATCGGAAAGTACCGCTCATTTACGGTCAGGTCGTTGACGGCGCTGTGCTCACGCCCTGGCAGGAAGGCACCGTCGGTCGATGGAACCAGCTCTACAATCCTTCGGTTATCCGTGTCGGCGATCCACAGCTTGCCTTCGTCACCATAGACCAGATCATTTGGGCCAGCCAGCGTGTGATCCGGCAGCAGCTTCTGTGGCTCGCTAGTATTGTTGTCGATTCTCCAGAGCGTATCGCCGGGTGCGTCCGTCATCAGTAAGCCCGTACCTGACGAATCGGGCAGCACTTTATATTGCCGCTTTGCAAACGCCCCAGGAGTGGCTTCATGCGGACGGCAGGCCCAACTTTCCGGATTGCAGACCTTGATGGCTGCGG
>CAYUBS010000044.1:0-20781 GCA_964443145.1 uncultured Wenzhouxiangellaceae bacterium
TTGTGGTCAGGTCGGTGGGATCGGCGGTAATCAGTATGATGCGAGGCGATTTTCTTTCTGCGGGCCAGTCTGTGCGAATTCTGAGAACGGCTTCCAGGCCATCCATATCTGGCAGGTGGCGATCCATGAAAATGGTTTCCGGGAACCAGCTGAGTGCCAGCGCAATTGATTCCCTGGCAGTGCCAACGGCTCGTACAGTGCGGGCAAATTGCTGCAAGCTACTCAATGCATGGGTGCGACTGATCAGATGATCGTCGACGACCAGGACTTTGCTGGGCATGATTGTCGGTATGATTGTCATTGCTTCCCCTTTTTCGGCATCATGATCGTATGCCAAACTTTTTATCCCCTGTCATTTACAGCATAGCTGATGTAATCGGTCTGGCAAGCTGGCGTGCCAGCGGTATCTTGTTTTTTCTCCTGGTGGTTCAAAGCCCTTTGTTGCTGGCATTTCCCGATGTGCGGATCAGTGCCGAGCACGTAGTACATGAGCATATCGAAATGGCCAGGGCGCAGGCCATTCTGAGGGCGGATGGGAGTTTTTCGCTGGATGCGGAACAATTAAGGCTGCCTTCTGTAAAGCGCGATTGGAGCGATTTTTCACTGACGGGGAAATTGGAGGAACTGGCAAATCAACAAAACAGTCTGAATGTACGCAGCACCGTCAGAGTTGATGGAGTCGATATGCTGGTCGAATTAGCCAGTACTTCTGAAGAAGTATCCGCCAGTCTTGTTATGGCGCCCGTGGAAATGACCCGATATGTCGGATTGGCTGAACTGCCACCGGAGGCAAAATGGTTGAGCAGGGGGCGGCTTGGAGCCACTCTGACATTCACTCAATTGATGGGCCAGGAAGCTGAACTGACCGTCAACCTGGCAGCGCGTGACGTTTCTTTCGATTCGCCTGATGGTCTTTTTGCCGCGGAGGCGTTGCACATTGACGCCGAAATTACGGCCCCGGAGCAGGACTGGGATGACCCAAAGATCAGTTGTGCCATTCATTCAGGTGAATTGCTGATTCACGATTTTTATCGGGATTTTTCGGACGGTAGCCTTGAGTGTTTGCTGAAGCCAGGCTGGGGAGATGACGGGCTTGAGCACATGTCGTTCATGCTGACGGATCGCTCGGCACTTCTTGCCGAGGGTCGGGCTGTGTTTGCTGAAAACAGGCCTGCACCGGGGTGGGAGGTGGAAATCAGTCGTCTCGATCTCGAATTCCCTGGAGCCTATTTGCGCTACATGGAACCTGTATTGGCACCCGCGACCCTGAATGGACTTGAGCTGACCGGGCAGATTTCCTGGAGTGGTGACTGGTCGGGTGGAAAATTCACGTCCGGGGATCTGCGGGTCACAGACCTGAGCATCGTTGATACGCAGCGGGCACGTTTTGCACTGACCGGCCTGGATGCACGAGTTCGCCCGGGTGATCACAGCTTCAACTCCAGCCTTGACTGGCGGGGACTTCTATTGGGTCGGCTGAACCTGGGGCAGGGAGCGGTCGCACTGGACTCTGAGCCGGGCAGAGTCGCCATTACGCAGCCCCTCGTGCTGCAGGTGCTTGGTGGCAGCGTCCACCTGGACGAGTTAAGGGTTCTGTTGCCGGGCGCGTCTGGTAATGACGCAAACGAACCGGACATTCGTCTGCGGGCCAGTTTGAATGACATGGATATGGAACAGCTAACTGCAGCAATGGGATGGCCTTCCTTTGAGGGCAAGATCAGCGGGCGCATTCCCGGTGTCAGCCTGCATGATGGCGTGATCGATGTGGAAGGGGAAATTCTGGTCGATGTCTTCGACGGCCAGGTTGCACTGAGCGACTTGCGCGTCGAGCGTCCTTTCGGAGTACTACCCAGTCTTGCGGCCAATATTGAAGCTAAAAACCTCGATCTTGAATTGCTTACCAGCACGTTCTCCTTCGGCCAGATTTCAGGTCAGGTTGATGGCTATGTTAAGGATTTGCGTATGCTGGACTGGAAGCCGGTTGCATTTAATGCGTGGTTTGGTACGACGGAGGGGCAAAAAGGGGCCAGGGATATCTCTCGACAGGCTGTGAATCGCCTGACCACGCTGGGTGGCGGAAGTGCTACCACGGCACTGACCAGTCCCGTTATGCGTCTGTTTAGCAGTTTCTCCTACAAGAGGCTGGGCCTGGGTTGCCTGATGCAGAACAATACATGCCAGATACGGGGCGTCAGTGAAGACGATGTCAGTGTTCTGATCATGGAAGGTGCCGGCATTCCCAAAGTGACGATACGTGCGTTCAACAGGATGGTTGACTGGCCACAGTTATTGGCGCAACTGGCGGCTGCATCGGACGGCGAAGCGATCAAGGTGGGTGATCAGGGTAATTGATTGAACGAATGAATTAAATCCGCGTGCCTGCTGTCTGATAAAATGACCCGGCAGGTCGCCAGCCAAGGAGCATTTGATGAAAAAACTCAACGCAGCATTGATTCTGGGCATGATTTTTACGGTTGCCGCATGTGTCACGATTAACGTTTATTTCCCTGCTGCGGCGGCAGAGCGCGCTGCAGAAAAGTTTGTGGATGATGTCCTTGGAGAACCCGCCCGGGAAGGTCAGCTCTTCACTCCTCCTGCAGTACAAACCAACGTGATTCTGATCGCTGCCGTTCGGATGGTTGATTTTCTGGTCGAGGATGCGCAGGCGCAAAAGGCGAAGATCGAGATCAACACACCGCAGATCAATGCGATCAAGGCGCGCATGGCGGAGCGCCAGCGGCTGCAGCTCGATTCCATGTTCGATGCTGGTGCGATCGGTTTCAGTAATGATGGTCTGGTAACGATTCGTGATCGCTCCGCGGTTTCGTTGAGCGAACGCCGGAGTATGGAGAGTGTAGTGGCGGATGAAAATCGCGACCGCAAAGCCGTATACCGCGAAATTGCGGTTGCCAACGGCCACCCCGAGTGGGAAAAAGAAATCCAGCAGACTTTTGCCAAAGAGTGGGCCAGAAACGCCCGCAAAGGTTGGTTTTACCAGAATCCACAAGGTGCCTGGCAACAGAAGTAGCCACACCCCATCTATCATGCGGCCGGGCCAAAGTGCCCGGTCGCTTTTTTTTGAGAGATATGTATGAGCCGTAGAAGAAGACGCAAACTTCCCACAGAACCGGTCGAATTGGAGATCAGCGATCTAAGCCATGACGGACGCGGCGTGGCCACCTATGGGGAAAAAAAGATATTCGTACACGGGGCGTTGCCGGGTGAGAAGGTGCTGGCTCGGGTTACGGACCGGAAGAGAAATTACGATGAAGGCGAGACTGTGGAAGTCATCGAGCCATCACCGGATCGCATTGAACCGCGTTGCCCTCATTTTGGCCAGTGCGGTGGATGCTCTTTGCAACACCTGGATGCACAGAAACAGATTGAGTCGAAGCAAAATACGCTGATCCAGAATCTGGAACGGATTGGCAAGGTCTCACCGGAAACTGTCTGGGATCCCATTACCGGGCCGCAATGGGGATATCGCCGGAAAGCCAGGCTTTCGGTGCGCTATGTTCACAAGAAGGAGCGTGTCCTGGTTGGATTCCGGGAACGTTACGGACGGTTTGTGGCAGACATGCAGGAATGCCATGTGCTGGATCCCCGCATCGCTTCTCAGCTTGGTGCTTTATCCGATCTGATTTACTCGATGGAAGCCAGGAGCACGATTCCGCAAATTGAAGTTGCCTGTGGTGACGAGGTTTGTGCGTTGATTTTTCGTCACCTGGAACCCCTGTGTGAAAGCGACCTGCAAAAATTGCGCGAGTTCGCCATCGCAACCGGGCTGGCGGTGCTGCTGCAACCGAAAGGTCCCGCAACCATTCATTGCCTGGAGCCTTCAGAAATTGAGTTGGAGTTTGAGGTTGCTGAATTCGGGACGCGACTGGCTTTTGGCCCTTCAGATTTCATCCAGGTCAATTCAGAGCTCAACCAAAAAATGATCCACCGGGCACTGGAACTCCTGCAGCCGGAAAAAGAGGACCGGATACTCGATCTGTTTTGCGGTCTGGGCAACTTCACGCTCCCGTTGGCAACGATGGCCGGAGAAGTGGTCGGTGTTGAAGGGGATTCAGAGCTGGTCAGACGGGCGGGCGAAAATGCGCAAAGAAACGGCCTGGAGAATGTCGAGTTTTTCGTTGCCGACCTGGCAGAAGAGCCCGGTGCCGCCCCGTGGTTGAAGAAGGGTTATGACAAAGTGCTGGTTGATCCGCCGCGCTCAGGAGCTGAATTCATACTGCCGCACATTGCAGCCACCGGGGCAGGCCGTCTCGTCTATGTTTCCTGTCATCCGGCAAGCCTGGCGCGAGACGCCGGTATTTTGGTCCATCAATTCGGTTTTCAGCTGATAGGTGCCGGTGTAATGGATATGTTTCCGCATACGGGCCACGTTGAATCCATCGCTCTTTTCGAGCGAAAAGTTTAGGATAGACCTATGACTCCCGGACCCATTCTAATAGGCCTTTCCGGCACGGAACTGGACGCACGCGAGCGGGAGCAGCTAGCCCATCCCGCGGTAGGCGGGGTTGTGCTTTTTACCCGCAATTTCGAAAACAAAAGCCAGTTGGAGCAACTGGTCGCCGAGATCCAGGCAAGCCGTAACCCGCGGCCGCTGATCTGCATTGACCAGGAAGGGGGCAGGGTACAGCGTTTGAAGGATGGGTTTACGCGGTTACCCCCACTGGGTGTACTTGGCCAGCTCAGTGGTTCAGATCCACAAAAGGCCCTCGACATGGCATACCGGCACGGCCGCGTGATGGCCACCGAAATGCTCGCTTGCGGTATCGATCTGAGTTTTGCTCCGGTGCTGGACCTCAATAGGGGCAGTTGTGTCATTGGGGATCGTTCTCTTTCTTCCGACCCGGCCGAAGTGACGCGCCTGGGGCGGGCATACCTGGCGGGTATGCATGATTCGGGTATGAAAACGACCGGAAAACACTTCCCCGGACACGGTTCGATCGTTGCGGATTCCCACGTCGATGATGTCAGTGATCACCGTTCACTCGAAGAAATCCGCTCGACCGATTTACAGCCGTTCATTGAGCTGGCATCCGGGCTGGATTCCCTGATGATCGCTCACGTGGTCTACCCTGAGGTCGATTTTCTGCCGGCCGGCTATTCGCAAACCTGGCTGCAGGATGTGCTGAGAACAGAGCTTGGCTATCGTGGCGTCATTTTCTCGGATGACCTTGGGATGCACGCCGCAAAAGCAGTGGGTGGCCTGGTAGAGCGCACCCGCTTGTGCCTGAATGCTGGTTGTGACCTCGTGCTGGTTTGCCAGCCTGAAGACGTTGCCAGCTTGCTGGCTGACCTTGATGGCCCGGTCGGGGATGCGACGACAGCAATAACCGGGCTTTATGGCCGGCCTACTGTTAATCGTAAGGAGTTGGTTGATGTCGATCGGGAGGGGATCAGGGAGTGGCGCCACTGGAGGCAGAGCCTCGAAGATCTGGGGGAACAGTCATGGGGATGAAAAGCAGTAAAGCTGTGGGAGAAAACAAATGACACAGAAGGACCCCCGGGAAATCCTGGCCGAATCCACGTTGCTGGCTGGAAAAGAGGAAGTTGAAGCCGCTGTTAGCCGAATGGCGGACGCGGTAAACGCTCATTACGGTGACCGTGAACTCATCCTGTTGATTGTCATGACCGGTGCGGTGATGCCGGCGGCCTGGCTGGCTGCGAAGCTCAGAATGCCATTACAAATGGATTTCATCCATGCAACGCGCTATGCCGGTGCCACTGAGGGCGGGGAGATTGAATTCAGAGTGCCGCCGCGACTCAACCTGCAGGGACACGATGTTTTGATTGTCGACGATATCTATGACATTGGATTGACCCTGCAAATGATTGAGCGCTACTGCGAAGCCCGTGGGGCACAATCGGTAAACAGTGCGGTGCTGGTGCGGAAAATTCACACACGGGAAACCACCGGTAAGTTACCCAGGTTTGTTGGTTTGGAAGTGCGGGATAAGTACATTTTTGGTTGTGGCATGGACGCGTATGAGTATTGGCGCCAACTGGACGAAATTCGTGCGCTGGAGGATATCTGATGACAGCGCAGCTAACCCTGGCGCTGGTTGGTGGTACCGGTCTGAATGAGCACGGAGAGGGTGTCGAATCACTGGTGGTGGATACCCCATATGGCCCGCCTTCTGCCCCAATAACTGTGATCCAGACGGATCCGATAAGGGTCATTTTTCTGCCCCGTCACGGTAGTCCTCATCGCTTTCCTCCCCACTGCGTCAATTACCGCGCCAATATGTGGGCTTTGCGGGAGCTTGGCGCAGACCACGTGTTGGCCGTTTCAGCGGTGGGTGGGATCACTCCGGCGTATGGTCCCGGTACACTGGCAGCCCCCAGTCAGTTGATAGACTACAGTTGGGGTCGCGAGCACACGTATTCCGATTCGGAAAACGTTCCCCTGGTGCACGTGGATTTTACCAATCCTTATGACGGCCGCTTGCGCAGGGCGCTTTTGCAATGCGCGACCGATGCCAGGCTGGACCTTGTTGATGGCGGCTGTATTGGTGTTTTCCAGGGTCCGAGGCTGGAGAGTGCCGCTGAGGTCGAAAAGGCCCGTCGCGATGGGTGCGACATGGCAGGAATGACGTCATTGCCCGAGGCTGGCCTGGCGCGCGAGCTTGGGCTGGATTACGCCGGCATCGCTGTGGTCTCAAATTGGGGCGCCGGTGTGAGTGACGACTTACTTTCTGAAGAAGATATCGCAGAAACACTTGAAGAACCGATGGCACGGGTTAGTACGCTTGTACGGGCCGTCGTCAACTCGTTTGCAAAAGAAGAAGGATGACATGACACAGGAATATCCGAACCTCCTGGCCCCACTGGACCTGGGCTTTATGACGCTGAAGAACAGGGTCTTGATGGGCTCGATGCATACAGGGTTGGAAGACCGTGCGAAAGACTACCCAAAACTGGCCGCCTATTTTGCAGAGCGGGCGGCAGGGGGTGTAGGGCTGATTGTGACCGGCGGCATGGCGCCGACGATCAGCGGCTGGCTCGGTCCATTTGCTTCCTCAATGATATTCCCGTGGCAAGTGCGGCATCACAAAAAAGTAACCCAGGCGGTACACGCTGAAAATGGCCGCATTTGCATGCAAATTCTGCATGCCGGTCGGTACGGCTATCACCCCTTGTCGGTTGCACCGAGTGCCATCCAGTCCCCGATCACTCCCTTCAAGCCACGGGCTCTGTCTAAAATGGGGATCAAGCGTGAGATTCGGGGATTCATCCGGGCGGCAAAGCTGGCGAAAAAGGCTGGATATGACGGGGTGGAGGTGATGGGGTCGGAAGGTTACCTGATCAATGAGTTTACGACACCGCGGGTCAACAAGCGCAAAGACGAGTGGGGCGGCGAAGCAGCGGGTCGTTATCGAATTGCTGTAGAGATTGTGCGCCGGATCCGGGAAGCCGTGGGGCCGGACTTTATCATTATCTATCGGCTGTCAATGCTCGACCTGGTGCCGGATGGTAACAGCTGGGATGAAGTTGTGGCTCAGGCCAGGGCTGTAGAAGAAGCCGGTGCCACGATCATCAATACCGGAATTGGCTGGCATGAAGCCCGTATTCCGACCATAGCGACGATGGTTCCGCGGGCCGGTTTTTCCTGGGTCACCAGGCGTCTGAAGGGAGAGGTGGGTATTCCTCTGGTGACTACCAACCGAATCAATACGGCAGAGGTTGCCGAGAAAGTCCTTGCGCAAGGTGATGCGGACATGGTCTCGATGGCCCGCCCCCTGCTGTCCGACTCACAGTTCGTGGTCAAGGCGGCATCCGGCAGGGCAGATGAGATTAACGTCTGTATTGCATGCAACCAGGCCTGCCTGGATCACACGTTCAGCCGGAAAACGGCATCGTGTTTGCTCAACCCCAGGGCTTGTCACGAGACCGAGCTGAATTACCTGCCGGCTAAAAAGACCAAAACCCTGGCAGTAGTCGGGGCCGGCCCGGCCGGGTTGGCATTTTCCTGCGTCGCGGCAGAGCGTGGGCACAAGGTGGTCCTGTTTGACTCTGCGGACAGGATTGGGGGGCAATTCAATATGGCCAAACGGATTCCGGGCAAGGAAGAGTTTTACGAAGCCCTGAAATACTATGGCCGGCAACTTGAAGTAAAAGGCGTTGACCTGCGGCTTGGCGTCCGTGCAGATGCTGCGATGCTGGAAGACTTCGATGAAGTCATCCTGGCTACCGGGGTGATGCCACGAACACCTGAAATAGAAGGTATTGGTCACGAGAAAGTCCTGAGCTATATCGACGTGCTCAAAAACGGCGCTGAAGTAGGTAAGCGGGTGGCCATTATCGGGGCCGGCGGGATCGGTTTCGACGTATCCGAATTCCTGGGAGAAGAAGCGCACGATGAACCGGTATTTCCGACCCCCGAAGCTTTTGCCCGCCAATGGGGGATCGACATGACCATGCAGGCGAGGGGAGGCGTGAAGGGAGTGGCGGCTGAGCCTGAACCGATGGCCCGCGAAATCTGGCTGCTACAACGCAAGTCGAGTAAACCCGGCAAAGACCTGGGCAAGACTACCGGCTGGGTGCATCGCCTTAGCTTGCGCAAACGCGGCGTCAAAATGCTGGCTGGAGTTAACTACAAACGGATCGATGAATTTGGCCTGCATATAGAGCAGGATGGCGAGGAAAAGCTGCTCGAGGTGGATCATGTCATTACCTGTGCAGGGCAGGTTCCCTGTAGGGAATTGCAGGAACCGCTCGGCCTCGCCGGCAAAACAGTACACGTGATCGGTGGTGCGGATGTTGCGGCCGAACTGGACGCGAAGCGGGCAATTAAGCAGGGATCCGAGTTGGCTGCGGCAATCTGAGTCGGAAAATAATGTTGAGGTTCCTCATTTACTTAATGCTGCTCCTGGGTACAGCCACGCTGTCAGCAGCAGGTGAAACTGATTCGGAGGCCGGGTCCGAGGCCGAAGTTGAGGTTGAGGCTGGGCAGGAAACAGTCGAACCCGATAAGGACCAGAAAAAGGCTAAAAAAAAGAATAAGTCCGGTTATCGACTCCTTCCCATTCCCATCATCATTACAGAGCCGGCCATTGGCCAGGGTCTTGGTGTGGCGCTTGCGTTGTTTCACCCGCCGAAATCGGGTAAAGAAGACGAAACGAAGCTCACGACGCTGGGGTCTTTTTCCGAATCGTCCCCACGGAAGGCCCCGCCTGTCGTGACCGGTGTTGCTGGTGCTTATACCAGTTCCAAGTCATGGTTTGGTGCGGTTGGCCACTCAAATAACTGGAAAAATGACTCCATTCGTTACTCGGGCGTACTGGCCCGGGCCAGGGTGAATTCCAAGATATTTATTGCCAACCTTCCGGTTAAATTCAGCATCGATACGAACCTGGTTTACCAGGACATGAAATTCCGGATTAAGGAAAGTGATTTCATGCTTGGGGCGGGCATCAGTTATATGGATGCAGATAATGTATTTGGTCTCGGTTTGCCGGAAACTGAAGACGACTTGCAGTTTGCCTCCAGCTTCAAAAATATCGGCGTGGCCGGTAAGTTTATCTATGAAACCCGCGACAACTCGATGAACCCGCGCTCCGGACAGATTGCCGAATTGAGTGTTTGGCGTTATGACGATGCGATCGGTAGCGACTATGACTACTGGTCCGGAAAAATAAAGGGCTTGTCCTTTCATAAACTGACGGAAAAATTAACCCTTGGATTGCGCCTGGAGGTTTCCGGCGTGGATGGCAGGGTGCCCTTTTTTGCGGTTCCTTATGTCAAATTAAGAGGCGTTCCAGCCTTGCGTTATCAGAACAAGTTTGCCGGAGCGGCTGAAGCAGAGCTACGTTATTTGATAAGGCCTCGTTGGGAGGCCAGTGTATTCGGCGGGCTCGGCTTTACCAGTGATCATTACGTCATCTACGACAACCCGGACAGTATTTATAATTTCGGAATTGGTGGAAAGTACAATATTTTCGTGGAGCACAATGTGTGGTTAGGAGTGGATGTTGCCCGCGGGCCGGATGATACGAGCTGGTATGTCCAGGTTGGACATCCCTGGTAGTCGGCCGGATTAATTAGAAACAGAGGCGTAATCATGAAAATTCTCGGGCTATCAGGAAGTCTCAGACAGGCATCATACAATTCTGCTTTGCTCAGGGCAGCGCAGGCTCTTTTTCCTGACCTGATCGAACCAGGCGATATCAGCAGCATTCCACTTTATGACGCTGATCTGGAAGCGGAAGGCATACCGGATTCGGTCATTCAGTTGAAAAAACAGTTGGCCGAAGCCTCCGGTCTGTTGCTGTTTAGCCCTGAATACAACAATTCAGTCCCTGGTGTATTGAAAAATACAATTGACTGGATGTCCCGTCCTTCTGCAGGTATCGGTAACGTTTTTCGCGGAAAACCGGTGGCGATAAGTGGTGCATCACCGGGTGGATTTGGAACCGTTCTTGCCCAAAATGCCTGGCTGCCTGTCTTTCGCCTGCTTGGCGCGAATATATTTTCCGGCGGTCGGTTGATGGTTTCAGGTGCCGCCTCGATTTTTGATGACGAAGGTTCGCTGGCAGACGATGTCGTTCGCGAACGTCTGGAGCAATACATCCGGGATTTCAGGGGTTTTTGTATTCCTCAGGATTGATTACTGTCTTTTTCAACCAGTTTGGGTAACGTCAGGTGCAGTACGAACATGCCGGCAATAGCTGAAATGACAGAACCTACCAGCACCCCTAATTTAACGCTGGACAGCAGATTGAAATTACCGTGTTCGAAAGCCAGTGTGCCAATAAACAGGCTCATCGTAAATCCGATACCACACAGAATTGCTACGCCATAAACCTGTCCCCAGGTGGTTCCTTCAGGCAGCTTGGCCAGGCCGGTCACGCGGGCCAGGAGCACCATGCCAAAAATGCCGACCTGCTTACCGACAAAAAGCCCGAGGATAATACCCAGCGGCACACCGTTGGTCAGGGTATCAATGCCCATACCTCGAAAGGAAACTCCTGCATTGGCAAAAGCAAAAATCGGTAATACGGCAAATGCGACCCAGGGATGGAGTGTATGCTCCAGGTGGCGGGCCGGCGAGTTGTCATCTCCGGCCTTGAGAGGAATAAATACCGCGACGACCACCCCCGCGAGAGTGGCATGCACCCCCGATTTCAGAACGCATAACCAGATGAACAGGGCGACCAGCATATAAGGGGCGAGGTTCATGACCCGGTAGCGGTTGAGCACTGCCAGCGCGATAATGCCCAAACCGGCAAGGGCCAGCGAGATTACACTGAGATCAGAAGTGTAGAAGATCGCGATAATGACGACCGCTGCAATGTCATCCACGATCGCGATGGTGGTCAGGAATACCTTGAGCGATAGTGGAACCCGTGACCCCATCAACCCCAGCATGGCGAGCGCGAAAGCAATATCTGTTGCTGTCGGTATCGCCCAGCCGTTCTTCTGGCTGGCGAAGTCTCCATTGATGTACCAGAATATGGCTGCTGGAACGATCAGGCCGCCCAGCGCGGCCAGCACCGGCAATACTACCTGGTCCGGTCGGGACAGCTGTCCTTCTACCATTTCCCGTTTGAGTTCCAGCCCGACCAGCATAAAAAAGAACACCATCAGCGCGTCATTAATCCACAAAAGGAGTGGTTTATCGACGCCGAGCCCGCCCAGGGTGATGGTCAGTTGCAGGCTAAGAAACCATTCGTAGGCAGTCTGTGCGACAGAAATATTGGCCATGACCAACGCCAACACGGTTGCGCCTATCAGCAAGTAACCGCTTGAAGACTCAAGTTTTACAAATTCTCGCATTAAATCAATAGCATTCTTAGGTTTCTTAATGGCCATTATCAGGTATCTTCCGGTCGCTGTTTATTCGAACACTGGATTTGAAGAAAAACGAAACACGAATTATAATTCATCTATGGATTCTGGATTCGATTTCAAAGCACATCTGACAGAGGCTACATGATGGGTGATTGGACATTTTTCAGCAACTACGGACACGTACTTGTTTGCCTGGCGAGAGACCGGGAGATGCGTTTGCGCGATGTCGCGGTTGAAGTAGGAATAACAGAACGCGCGGTACAGAAGATTGTTCGTGATTTGCAGGATGCAGGCTTCATCACCGTGTCGAAGCAGGGTAGGTGTAACCGATATCAAATTAATCGGCGTAAAGCCTTACGCCATGGGCTCGAATCGCAGGTTACGGTCGGCAAGTTGCTCGCCCTGGTCAGTAAGCCTGCCAGTCCTGCGAAGGAGCAGGTTTCCCCCGAAGAGGATATCGGACCGGAGGCGCAGCCGGCTCCTGCCGCGCCAAAGGCGGCTCCAAAGCCAGCGCCAAAGGCGGTAGAGAAACCCATTAAACCGGATGAGGAAGTTGAGAAGAAGCCAGCACCGGCTGGCACCCGGGAACAGGGTAGTCTCTTTTAGGTGCTTTTATGAACTGGATAATATACGGAGCCAATGGCTACACCGGAAAACTTATTGCAGAGGAAGCGGTACGCCGGGGTTTGAGCCCCATTCTGGCAGGACGAAACCGTGAGGCTATTGAGAGACTCGCCGGGGAGCTCAAGCTGGAGTGCCGGGTGTTCAGCCTGGATCAACCTGGGGAGGTGGAACGTGCCCTGCAGGGACTGAAACTGGTGCTGCACTGTGCGGGTCCGTTTTCCGTAACCAGCCAACCGATGATATCCGCCTGCCTGGCTGCCGGGGTTCATTACCTGGATATCACAGGGGAAATCTCTGTTTTTGAAAACGCGCACAGCCAGGATGAGCAGGCCCGCCGTGCCGACGTGGTGCTGATGCCCGGAGCTGGCTTTGATGTGGTGCCTTCTGACTGTCTGGCTGCAAGCCTGGTAGCAGCCCTTCCCGCAGCGACGGGTTTGCAGCTTGCTTTTGAAGCCGCAGGTGGCTTGAGCCCCGGCACAGCCAAAACCAGTGTTGAGGGATTGGGCAATGGCGGGATGGTTCGGAAGGACGGGCAAATGAAGGAGGTTCCTCTTGCCTGGAAAACCCGCTCAGTTCCGTTCGCTCATGCGGAGCGAACCTGCGTGACTATCCCGTGGGGCGATGTGTATACCTCATTTGTCAGCACGGGCGTTCCGGACATTGAGGTGTATATTTCCGTTCCGCCTGCGGCCATTAAAAATTTACGCCGACTCAGGTTGGTGCAAAGCTTTCTGGGTCTGCGGTGGGTCCAGTCCTTCATGAAGAAGCGTATTGAAAACAGGGTCAGCGGACCTTCAGACCAGGCCCGGCAGGAAAGTTTTTCCGAGTTGTGGGGTGAAGTGGTGACTGCCGATGGGCGCTCGAAGTCAGCTACCATGACCGCACCAAACGGTTACGACCTGACCATTACTGCCAGCCTTGGTATAGTTGAATACCTGCTGCAAAATGACATAGAGGGTGGATATTACACACCTTCATTGTTGATGGGGCCGGGCTATGCAGCAAGCTTACCGGGCGTGGAATTTAACCTGAAACCCTGACCGTTGCTTCGCCCCGGGTCATGTCCCTGAGCATGGATTTCAACCGTTCATAATTTCCCTTTTCGATTCCGACACGTATTTCTACGCCGTCATCTCTGAATTCTTCAGCAAGTTTAGAGGCCGCACAGGTCTCAAGTGCGGCGTAAACCTGGCCTGTCCAGCTGAAACCTGCCTTTATCAAGCATTCAATTCGAGGTTTGATTTCGACGATACCCGCCCGGTCGATGCATTTGGCTGCGCTGCCGGAATAGGCCCTGATCAGGCCACCCACCCCGAGTTTTATTCCGCCAAAATAGCGAGTAACAACGACCATCGTGTGGTCCAGTTTCTTTCCCTCTATGGCCGAGAGAATGGGTTTTCCGGCCGTGCTCGCGGGCTCGCCATCATCATTAAACCGGTACTGGTGGTCCAGTTTCCAGGCCCAGCAATTATGTGAGGCCGAATGATCGCAAACGGACTCATAGAAATCGAGGGTTTCGGCAAGGCGGTCAACACGCGCCGTATGCGCAATAAACCGGCTACGTTTGATTTCAATTTCAATGGAGGCTGGTCCGGCCAGAGTCAGCATCGAATCTTAGTCCTGTAGTTCGGTTGGCAAGGCGTAGTCAGGGTAGGCAGCCGTGAATGCAGCGAGTTGCTCTTTGAGTTCTTGTTCCTTTCCTGCAGCCTTCAGTTCCAGTAGTTGGTTTAGCCATTCGTCAGCGGTGGTGATCGGGTCTGCCATGATTGAGAGCTCGACGGGCCTGTCAGATACTTCTTCTTCGAGAACTTTAGAAGCGGCCAGGCTGGCTTGCGGTGGTGCTGGAGCCGCTGCGCGTTTGGACGCCGGGCGCTCCCTGTGAAACTCACTTGCATCGGCAGATACTTCACTTTTTTTGCGCAGGGCCGAATCATCACGGTCCTGTTTCAATTCATCCTGCTCCAACCCTTCCTGCTTCAATACTGGGGGCGAGGGCGCCATCGGATCCTGCTGCACAACCAAGGTAATAGTAAGCACGAGCACCATGGCCGTGGCCGCAGCTCCTGCCCAGTGCAACGGACGTTTTTTCCACCAGGGCAGGGGCTGACCTTCCAGTGCCCTGGCGGCGCTGTTAAGGATCGCCTGGTCGAGCAGATCCGGCGGTTCCGCCTGGTTCACGTTGCTCCAGGCAGTGCTCAGTGCCTCGAGATCCTGCTCGAATCCGGGGCCGGGTTTTTTGTCTTTTGGATCGCTGGTCATCAGTTATATCCGTTCATTGATCCTTCAGTACATTTTTCAGTTTGCCAACAGCGTAGCGCAGCCGGCTCTTGGCGGTTTCACGGTTGACGCCGGTCACTTCCGCTATGGCATGCAGATCAAGCCCGGCCTCCAGTTTAAGCAACAGCACATCTTTTTGCTCTGGCGGCAATTGCTGGACGGCCTGCTGCAAGCCATCATTCCGGGCCGAGTCCAACAACATCTCCGCCGGCCCCGGGTCACTTGCTGCGATTTCTTCAGGTGGCCAGTCCGACATCGGCTTTTGGCGCCGGAAATGATCCATTAGGTGGTTATGGGCGATGCGGTACATCCAGGCCGGGAAAGGCGCGGCAGCTTTATAGCTTGCGCGCGCCTTGATGATTTTTTCCCAGCAGCCCTGGTAAAGGTCATTGGCTGTTGCGGCATCGCCAGCCTGGCGCAGGATGTAACGATATAGTGGCCCGCGGTGGCGTTGGTATAGCAGTTCGAACGCCTTATGGCTGCCGCCTGCATAGGCTTTCATCAGTTCTTCGTCACTGCGCTCCCGCATGCTCCGAGACTATCATGGCTTCCGGCCAAAGACACCAGTTGCAGAAACTCTCCCCGGTAGCCGAAAGGGTCACTTCCGCGGGCCTGGCCGGCCAGTTTGCGTATGTCGTCCCAGCACAGCGTCCCAAGGTACTCTCCACCGCGCAGCTTCTGACCGAATGCAGCCACAGCAGCAGCAAATCTGAAATCGGGGCTTTCTGTCCCGGGCTGCTGATTTACTTCGCCGCTCAAAATCGCAGTCTCGATCAAGCGTGAGCTTTTCTCAGCGGGCAGCTTGTAACGGATGCGGAGTTGAGCCAGCTCATCTGCATGCGCCGAAGTCTGCTGTTGACTGGTTTCCTGGAGACCGTAACGGCGCTCTGGAAGCCTCTGGAAGCCGCTGCCAACCAGGTTGATTTCATACAGTGCAGTGACACTGTGGCCGGCACCGATTTCTCCCGCATCAACCTGGTCGTTATTGAAGTCTTCCTCGTTTAAGGCCCGGTTTTCATATCCGATCAGGCGGTATTCTGAAACGGTATTCGGATTGAATTCGACCTGGATCTTCACATCCTTGGCGATGGTCAGCAGTGTGGCGCTCAGCTCGTCTGACAGAACTTTTTGCGCCTCGCTGAGTTTGTCGATGTAGGCGTGGTTGCCATTGCCTGCATCGGCCAGCTGTTCCAGCATGTGATCGTTGTAATTGCCGCTGCCGAAACCGAGTGTCGTCAATGCAATACCGGAGTGGCGCTGACGCTCAACCAGGTCGATCAACTCTTCGGTATTGGCGATACCCACATTGAAGTCGCCGTCGGTGGCCAGAATGACCCGGTTAACGCCATTCTCCTTGAAGTTCTGGCGTGCAAGCGAGTAAGCCAGCCGGATTCCCGCAGCACCGTTGGTAGATCCACCCGCTTCCAGTTGCTCCAGCGCGCTGATAATCGTCGCGTTGCGGTCACCGCGTGCTGAATCGAGCACAACACCGGAGGCACCCGCGTACACCACGATGCTGATCGTATCGTCCGCATCCAGTTTGCGAGTCAGCAGGCTCAGGGCCTGTTTGAGCAGGGGGAGTTTGTCCTGCGACTGCATCGAGCCGGATACGTCGACCAGGAAGACCAGGTTGGACGCAGGCAGGTCAACAGCCGGAACATCGTAGCCCTGAATTCCAATCCGCAATAAGTGGGTGTCCGGGTTCCAGGGCGTTGATCCAATCTCGGTTTTCACACTGAACGGCCTGTCCGTATGTCGTGGTGGCTTGTAGTCATAGTCGAAATAGTTAATCAGCTCTTCCACGCGGACTGCGTCCTGCGGTGGCAGGCTGCCCTGGTTGACCCAGCGCCGCATATTGGAATAGGCGCCGGTGTCCACGTCAATCGAAAACGTTGAGACGGGGAATTCGCCAACCCGCAGTGTCTGGTTGTCGTCGGGATGCTGGTATTGCTCCCGGTACAGCTCCTCCCTGGCCACGCGAAAATCATCAACCCTGATGGCTGAGTTGTAGCCGATGTGTTTTTCCTCCACCTTGCGATGGAGCGTGGATGGCTGGATTTCATGTTCATGACCATCGGCCACGAATTCTTGTAGCGCGTCTGCTTCAGCGGTTTGCGATGTGGCGCCCGCAGCGGGAACATCCACTCGTTCTGATGAGCAAGCCGCAGCGAGGCCGATCAGGATAGAAAGGGTCAGGGTTTTGAGTTTGTGAGTGTGGGTTTTCATCTTGCCTCCTGTTGGTTTCAACTAGAGAAACGCAGGAGACTCATGAAAAGGGTTAATTCTTGCGAATTGAGTCCACCGTACAATCCAAAAAGCCGTCTTTGACCTGGGCGGAAATCCGGTCATCGGGATTGACCTGGTTGGTGCTGCTGATGACGCTGCCGGTTTCGGCAGCTGTAATTACCGAATAGCCCCGGGCGATGGTTTCCAACGGGCTGACTGCGTGTAGTGTGCGGGCCAGGTTGCCGAGCCTGGTCTGCTGTTCGGTCAGTTTGCGATTGATGCCCCGGGTTAGTGCCAGGCTCGCGGCATCAAGGCGCCTGGCTTGCTCAAGCAATCGGTTGGCCGGGTGCTGTTGCCCAAGGCGATGGCTTGCATGGTCCACCCTCTGGGTGTCCTGTTGTAACCGCGCTTGCATGCGGCGTTGTATCTGTCGCAGGGAGCGCGAGAATGCCTGCTTCAACACGGCCTGGTCGGGCGTGGCCAGTTCTGCTGCGGCTGAGGGGGTTGGTGCCCTGAGGTCCGCAACGAAGTCACAGATACTAAAGTCTGTCTCATGGCCTACCGCTGAAATCACGGGGATGTCACAGGCATAGACTGATCTTGCGACGGCTTCGTCGTTAAAAGCCATCAGATCCTCCAGCGAGCCTCCGCCACGGCCGATGATCAGGGTGTCTGCCCAGCATTGATCACTGGCAGCCTTTATAGCCTGCCGGATCTCAGCAGGCGCAGCTGCGCCCTGAACGGCTGACGGGTAAAGACGGACCTGCGCGATGGGCCAGCGACGCTGTAACACGTGCAACAGGTCGCGTACGGCGGCGCCGCTGGACGACGTAATCAGAGCGATTCGGGTAGGGTGGGAAGGAATGGCCTTTTTGTGTGCCGGGTCGAAAAGCCCCTCCGATTCAAGCTTCTTTTTGAGTTCTTCGAATTGCCGCTGCAGGATGCCTTCACCTGCATCCTGCAGACTTTCTACAATGAACTGGTAGTCACCGCGCGGCTCGTACAGGCTGATCCGCCCGCGGGCCAGGACCATCATGCCATTTTCCACCCGGATACCCAGACGGCTAGCTGAAGAACGGAACATGGCGCATCGGATCTGTGCCCGGTTGTCCTTAAGCGAAAAATACAGGTGGCCCGATGCTGGTCGTGCCAGGTTGGATATTTCCGCTTCGAGCAGCAAGGCCGGGAAACCCATTTCCAGGTGGAGTTTGATTTCCCGGTTCAGTTCGCTGGGTGTGTAAACATGTTCCGCCGTAAGGTTCATGAGGTGATGATAAACTCCGCGAGTCGAAAACGCATGGGTGCTGTGATGAAAATGCCAACGGGGCCGTTGTCGGGCCGCTTCATTATGTTCTTTTGTCTGGGCTTCTTGCTGTCTGCTTGTGGCAAAACAGAATCCACCACCCTGATCACCAACGCCAGGATTTACACCTTTGATATGGGTAATACCGTCCTGCTATCGGGCTCCCTGGCCTTCAACCAGCATGGAGAGATTTTGGCAATCGGCGAAACCGGGCCAATGGTGGGTGAGTTTCCCGGCGCCAGGCAGATCAACCTTCAGGGTAAGACCGTATTGCCCGGGTTGATTGACTCACACGGACACTTGTATGGCCTGGCACTGTCTTTCACCCAGGCTAACCTGTCCGGCACGGACAGCAAGAGCGAAGTGATCAGCCGATTGAAGGAATTTGAAGCCGGTTTGCCGGAAGGGGAATGGCTGCTGGGTCGCGGTTGGGACCAGAATGACTGGCCCGAGCAAAATTTTCCCAATCGAGCGGACCTGGACGCCGAGTTTCCCAACCGTCCGGTCTGGCTGCGACGGGTCGATGGCCATGCAGCCTGGGGCAACAGCGTTGCCATTGCACAGGCTGACAAGGATCTTTCGGGCGACTGGCAGGAAGAGGGCGGGTTTATCCATCGCGACTCACTGGGTAATCCCAGCGGAATATTCATCGACGGGGCGATGTCGTATGTGGAGCAGACTGTGCCTGAAACCTCACCTGATTTGATCGACGCTGCGCTGGATGCTGCAACGCAGACCCTGGTGAGTCTGGGCTTGACCGGAGTGCACGACCCGGGTGTTAACCGGCAGGTTATAGACCTCTACAGAAAGAAGATCGCGCAGGATGCATTTCCCGTGCGGGTCTATGCGATGGCTGATGGGGTCGGGGCGACCACTCAATGGCTATGTGACCAGGGTCCACTTGAGGATCCATCCGGCCGGCTCGTCATGCGTTCGGTCAAATTGTATGCCGATGGCGCCCTGGGCAGTCGTGGTGCGGCTTTGTTGGAGGACTATAGCGATGAACCGGGCAACCGTGGCTTGATGTTCATCAGTGCGGAGCAAATGGAGGCGGCCTTGAACACGGTGTTCTCCTGTGGATTGCAGGTGGGTGTGCACGCCATTGGTGATGCGGCCAATCGCCTGGTCCTCGATGCGTACGAGAGGGCTCTGGCCGCTTATCCGGATAATCCTGGAAGGCACCGGGTTGAACATGCCCAGATTCTGCATTCGGATGATATTCCACGCTTTGCTCAACTCGATGTCATCGCAGCCATGCAACCAACTCATGCGACCAGCGATATGTATTGGGCGGATGAGCGTCTGGGTGGGCATCGGCTGGCCGGTGCCTATGCCTGGCAGAGTTTGCTGGATAGTGGTGCGAGACTGGCTTTCGGCTCCGATTTTCCGGTTGAGCAGGTGGACCCGATGCTGGGAATATACGCTGCGGTCAGCCGCCAGGATACCGAAGGCTGGCCGCAAGGCGGCTGGTTTCCGGACGAACGCATGTCACGAGAGGCTGCCATTCGGGCTTTTACCCTGGATGCTGCCTATGCCGGGTTCATGGAAAACCAGGTTGGCTCGCTGGAGGTCGGTAAGCGGGCTGATTTTATCGTTTTTGAGCGGGATATCATGGAAATTCCGACGGAACAGATTCCGGATCTGAAGGTGACGGAGACCTGGGTCGACGGTAAACGTGTTTTTAAGCGCTAAATGCCTATTGAATCGTTAACGGTGATTACAATAAAACCCCGGTCACGATATAATTAATCGATTAACTCTTCGGCGCCCGGCCTGCTCCGGGCGTTTTGCAACAGGAGAACATCCAGCATGCAGTTAATCGGTGAAGCTCTGACGTTTGACGACGTTTCCCTCGTACCGGCCTATTCCCAGGTCTTGCCGGGTGATGTCAACCTGACAACCCGCCTGACGCGGGAAATCAACCTGAATGCACCCCTGATCTCCGCGGCCATGGATACCGTTACCGAAGCACGCCTGGCGATTGCCATGGCGCAGGAAGGCGGTATCGGTGTCGTGCACAAGAACATGACGTTGCAACAACAGGCCGAGCAAGTCCAAATCGTTAAAAAATTCGAGGCCGGGGTGATCAAGGACCCCATCACGGTTAACCCCAATACGACCATCAAGGAAGTGCTCGAGATCACACACAGGCACAATATTTCCGGTGTGCCGGTCGTTGACGGCAGCGAACTGGTGGGCATTGTGACCAGTCGCGATATGCGATTTGAAAAGCGCCTTGGTGACCCGGTTCGTAACATCATGACCGGTAAGGAGAGCCTGATAACTGTTCAGGAAAACGCCAGCCAGGATGAAATTCTTGACCTGCTTCACCGGCACCGCATTGAAAAAGTACTGGTCGTAAATGATAACTTTGATTTACGCGGGCTGGTTACGGTCAAGGACATCCAGAAGTCGACTGACAACCCCAATGCGGCCAAGGACTCGCAGGAGCGTCTGCTGGTTGCGGCCGCGGTTGGAGTGGGTGGTGACACCGAAGACCGGATATCAGCCCTGGTCAGCGCCAGTGTAGATGTCATCGTTGTCGATAC
>CAYUBS010000045.1:0-19664 GCA_964443145.1 uncultured Wenzhouxiangellaceae bacterium
GCATTCTGAAGGTAGCGCGCACCGTTGCGGATCTGGAGGAGGATGATACGATTCGTAAAAAGCACCTGGCCGAGGCACTGGCCTACAGGGGGTTTGAGTGCGAGAACAATCGGGGATGACTACTTTCCAACACTAGCAGTTTGTGTCGCTAAACTTACTGCCTCTGCGAGTACGGTTGACCTTTCCCTGGAATGGGGAAAGCTGTGTAGCGTCCGAAGAACTGCCCATGGGGTACGTGCTGGTCAGTGATGCAACGTGTCAAAGTCTATCCGTCAGCCCCGGCATTGATCCCGTGCCACAGTGTTTAATCCTTAACACAGCAGACGATGCAATAATCTTTTTTAACGGATTTGAGCAGGAAGCACTGGATGACTTGCAAAAAGTCTACCTAAAGCCGTTCAAGGTACCTGCCGATGTGTGAAGCTCGGTCGGGCAGCCGGTTTTCCGATCTGATAAGACGCTATAGACCATTCCCTCAATCCGCCTCCACCAGCCAGTGAAGTTTTCGTTCTGCTCGACATCCTGCGCCTGAACCGGGGCCCATCCGGTCCCCTGAGGAATTTCGAAGTTTTCAATTTCAATGCGCCGGGTGTCCACCCTCAGGCCGGTTTTGAGTGCCTTGAGTACCGACTCTTTGGCCGACCAGACCAGGGATGCGCCGCAGGAATGCTCCTCTTCAGGCAGGAGATCCAACAGATCCAACTCTGCTGCCAAGAACCAGGTTTCCTCGAAATTGCGACCGCGGTGTTCGATGCGTTCCAGATCGCAACCCAGGCGAGCCGACCCGTTTCCCACGACTGAAAACGACAGGCCGTTGCTGTGACTCAAACTCAGGGGAATGTCCATGGACCTGCCCCTCAGCCAGGCCACGGGGGCGCCGTCTTCGTCCGCCAGGACCTCCCAGTCAATCATGGTGCTGCCTGGCTCGACCTGCAGGCTGAGCAAGGCCGCCTTGACCGTCCAGCGGCCCAACAGCCAGTCGTTGCGCCGCTTGGGAAAACGCAGGCCATCCACCACGCGTTTTTCGCGTGGTGATAACCAGCCCAGGTGATTGGGCAGATCAGTTTGTGACTGCGTGAGGAATGATGTGTTCACGCTCGATGCCCCTTTCGATGGCTTCCAGAAGGTAGGGCCGTAGACGGGCTACCTCAATCACAAAGTCGATCGAGCCAACTTCCATGGCGCGCTGTACGGAATGCACTGAATCGAACTGGTCAGCAAGTTGCACCCGCTTCTCGGCCTGCACCGCCGTGAACAAGGCGTCATGCTCGGCCCGCAACAGCGCCCGGTCCTTACTTTCTGCAGCCTCCATCTTTTCATTGATCGCGATGATGCGGGGGTCAGCGATAGTTTGTTGCCGAACTTCCCGGGTAAACACCACTCCGGCGGCAGGCAGCCCTCCGATAACCGAGGCATAGGAGCCTTTCAGTGCGGCAACTTCCATATTTTCGTTGAGGGACTTGGAGAAAACCACGAAAGCGCCGCCATGGTAACGGGAAACCACGCAAAAGATGATCGGACCGGAGAAATTGGTGATGGCTCGTCCGATTTCGGCACCGTATTCCAACTGCCAGTTGCGCATGGACTCCGGTGACCCGTCAAAGCCAGACAGGTTCGCCAGCACAATCAGGGGGCGATTACCCGAGACTGAGTTGATAGCCCTCGCCACCTTTCGCGATGAACGGGGGAACAGGGTGCCCGCAGACCATTGCTCGGGCCCGTCGGCAGGAACGAAACCGGCTCGGGGCAGAGGCAGTGATTCAATGCCGATCATGCACACCGGGTAGCCACCGATGTGGGCGTCCCAGACCACACCGATCTCCGCATCACGCATTGAAGACCAGCGCTCCAGGGGTTCACGGTCCATGTCGATCACCGCGCGCATGACCCGCCGTATTTCGAATGGTTTTTTCCGGCCCGGATTGTGTTCGTCAGAGAAGATCTCTCCGACAGTTTTAAAATCCGATTGGCCGTTGGCCGCGTAGGGATAGCAGCTGATATCCCTGTCCGGCGGATCGTCGGTGTTGAGTCGGCTGGGGAAACGCTCTCCCCTGGCAACGTAACTGTATTCATAGTGACGACCCAGGATGCGGCAGGCGTCCTCGATATCGGCTGCCCAATACTGCGCCAGGCCATTCGGTCCCATGATGCGGTCGTAACCGCCGATACCGAAGTTATCTTCGGCCGAGACGCCGCCTGAATAATCCAGGGCCTGTTTTCCGGTCAGTACCATGGAACCTTGCGGGGTCATGATCAGAATGCCGCGGGTGTGCATCAGCATCGTCGCTTCCGCGTCCCAATAGGACTGGGCGCCCACGTTGACCCCGCACACGATCACATTGATTTCGCCGCCGGCCTGGGTGAACTCGATAATTCGCCTGAGCACGGCGGCCGTCCAGTCCAGGTTCTCGGTACCGCTGTCCATTGCAATTTTCGCGCCGGAAGAGACGGCGAACCACTCCACCGGCAAATCCATATGGTCGGCAAGGTCCAGCGCGGCGATGATTCGTGAACACTCCGGTTCCGCCAGGGGGCACATGCCACGGCTCGGATCGCCCAGGATCACGACCCGTGTCATCCCTTCCGGGTGAGCCCTGGTCAAGTTTCGGATAAGGCCGGTCACGACGTTGGCCCGGTTGCCGCCAAAAGGGCGCTCGACAGGCGCGAAATGGCGCTCGGCATCGAAATCGTATTCAGTGAATCCCCCCCGGGGATCATCTGCACGGTTGCCGCCGTCCGGCGTGATCAGCTGGATGATTTCGTATGGATAGGACAGGCCCCGTTGCCTCATTTTCAATACCATGTGCTGGTAACGGCTCAGGGGATTTACCTTGTGTTCGTCTTTCGGTTCGAGCAGGGCAACGCGCGGCCCTCGGCCAACCGGATTGGTGACGGTCATGACGGTGTCGACCAAATCTCCTCCCGACCTGCGCACCATACTCGCCCGCACCACCACTTTCTGCAGCCCCAGGTCCACCGTGGACGGGAATAGTTTGCGTACGATCCGGTAACGTTCGGCCGGGCTGATTTCCAGCGGAGGCCAGACATAGAGCTCAAGACGATTCCAGTGAAGGCGCTGACGCGTCGGCCGGTGCATCTGGAACATGCGAATGCCCGCCAGCGCTTCGTTGAACATGTGTTCCATGTGCGGCAGGCTGGCCAGCCTGCCATTCTTGTCGCGAAATTCCGTGAGATCACGTACCTCGGCCACAGCGAACAGGCGCTCGTCTTTGGGATTGTCATGGGCGATTGCGTGGAACAGGTAAAGATCTTCAATGGAAGGTAAGCGGTGCAGCCTGAAATTTTCGAAGCGGTTAAGATGCAGGCGCCTGGCCATCATCGGATGAAGTCCGCGATACAGGACTTCTTCGCAGTACCCCTGTTCTGCTGGCTGGAAAGTGAAGAAGCGCTGCCCGGTCAATCCCAGCCCTTCACCGGGGATTCGAACAGAGGTAACGATTCGGCGGATGTTGTGCGGAAAGGGTACAGCTTCGATGGACTGCAAAACATGCCTGAGCGTGTCTTCTTCACTAATTTCCGGGCTTTCCCGGTTGATGTAGAAATCGATCAGTACGTCATTTTCGGTTGGAACATCCCGCAAACTTTCGAGCAGGACTGCGCTGGTGGAGCTCAGGTCCCGGTAGTTTGTGTGGGTCGTGACAAGGGTGACCCTCTTGCCTTCGTGGCAGTAGTCGCAAAATACAAAGGGGTGGCCCCGACCATGCAGTATACGGATGTTTTCCATATCGCGGATACGATAATAACGGCGGGTGAGACACTCCAGCACCACTTCCCTGACAGTCTCGCCGCCTTCCAGGAAGCTCCGTGAAAGAATAGTCAGCAGCGGTTGGGGACACTCCACCAGAGAGATCATGTGTTGTTCGCGCTGTTCCGGCGGCAGCCTGGAGGCTAGAGCATCCAGATCGGCCGTTGCCTGCTTGTACGCCGCCTTGCGAGCGGCTTCCAGGGTTGGCTTGTCAAAGAATTTGTAACGGACCTCCCTGGCCAGATCCGCCACGGCCGGGTATCGCCCCTGGCTTGTGGTAACCAGTTTTTCCAGCAGGGTCCGGAAATCAACGTTGTTCCCATTCGTGAGCAGGCTGGCCACTCCTTCCAGGCGGCGTTCGAGAATCGAAAGAACAGCGGGAATCTGGTGATCCACGCGCGAATGCGAGCGATTGATCCACAGCAGCGCCTCTTTCAGTTTGCGGGAGGGCTCCAGTTTCTCCACGCCGTAATGCCTCAGGGCGGCACTCAAGTCGTCGGTGAATTTCCGTGACAGTCCTTCACCGCGAGTGTCCAGGGCGCGCATGTAGGTGAACAGCGAGTCCTGGTGGCTTCGAATGGTAACGGGCGGTAGCCCGCTGCGGTCTGTCACAGCGGCGGGCTGCCTGCGGGACAGCGCAGATACATCCGCAAACCGGGCCAACAGCAGGTTTTCCTGCCGTAACGTGCCCTCGTGACCGGCCGGCAGTTCGCGGCAGAGCTCCCTGAGTTCTGCGATCAATTCACTGGACGCTTCCGGGTGGACGTCATAGCCGAGTACCAGGTTTTGCAACTGATCGAGAATCTCGTAAACACGAGTTTCAGGAATCAGACTGGATGGCCGATTATTCACGCAACTCAGCGAATAGAAGCGAAGCCGCCTGGATCGTTGTTCTTCCTGGCGATCCGTGCTGGGCATCAGGCGCAACAAGGGGGCGCCGGCAGCAACCTGGTCATTGCCGGCAACCTCTACCGAGCGAACCACACCCGAATAAGGCGAAACCATGCGCATTTCGAGCTTCATTGCTTCCAGGATGGCCAGCGTGTCGCCCTGCCCAATTCTGTCCCCTGCTTTGACTTTCACCGCCACCACGATAGCGGGCGCTGGTGATCGAATCACGCCGCCATCGTCGCGAGAAATGCGGTGTGGCCGGCCGTCGACTTCCACCAGGTACTCCACGCCGCTGTGCGTGGTCAGGGTTCGGAAACTGCGTTCCTCGCAGCAATATACACGCCGCTCGAAACGGCTGAGCCGGTCGATGCGCACTCGCAGGGACTGGCCATCCATGTCGATACGGTATCTCTTACCCCCGTAACGGTAGACACGCGGCCGATACAGATTGCCTCCGTGCTGCAGTTCCACCTGGCAACCGATGTCGGTACCCAGAAGTGGCCTGCCGCGCCTTGCGGAGGCCAGGAACAGGCGTCTATCTGTGTTGAACCGCTTTTCGTATTCTGAAATCGCGGCCACCGCGAGCGCGATTTCGCCACCGTCATACTGCCGCGTTCCAAATGCCAGCGATTCACGGTCCAGCCAGCCCACATCCGCCTCACCGCTGACCACCGCGGGTTGGTCCAGGAGGTCGAGCAGGAACGCGCGGTTGCTTGTGCCGCCGCGAATGACCACGGCCAGTTCGGACAGGGCCCTGCGTAAACGCGCCAGCGCTTCGCCCCGGGTGCGCCCGTGCGCGATAATCTTGGCAATCATCGAGTCGAACTCGGCAGGAATGTGATCACCGCTTTCGATTCCGGTGTCGACACGAATTCCAGCGCCAGTAGGCAGGCGCAGCAGCTCCACTCTTCCCGGCGCCGGCGCGAAATTCTTGTCCGGATCTTCGGCGTTGAGCCGGATCTCGATGGCCGTTCCGAAAGATGGCGGACTTTCCCCTTCGAGCCGTTCGCCGCGTGCCATTTGCAACTGCATCTTGACCAGGTCGAGGCCGGTGCTGAGTTCGGTGACCGGGTGCTCTACTTGCAGCCGGGCATTGACCTCCATGAAAGCGAAAGAGCCGGTTTCGGGGTCGTAAAGGAACTCCACCGTGCCGGCATTGCGATATCCGGCCATGCGGCAAAGGCGCGCGGCAGCGGCCTTGATGGTTTTTTCCTGTTGCGGGTTCAGCACCGGTGAGGAAGATTCCTCGATCAGCTTTTGGTTGCGACGCTGAATGGAGCAGTCACGAACGCCGAGCGGCCAGACCGTGCCGTATTGGTCAGCGATCACCTGGACTTCGATGTGCCGGGCGCCTTCGACAAGGCGTTCCATGAATACTGTGGCGTTACCAAATCCCTTGAGAGCTTCCGAGGAGGCTCGTTCGAAAGCCTCATCGAGTTCTCCGTCGCTGCGCGCGGAACGGATGCCGCGGCCGCCACCGCCGGCGGTGGCCTTGACCATCAGCGGGTAGCCGATCTTTTTGGCCTGTAGGCGTGCCTCCTGCAGATTTTCGACAGGGCCACCACTCCAGGGGGCGACCGGAACACCGGCTTCTTCCGCCATTTTTTTCGAGTTGATTTTGTCACCCAGCTGGCGCATACAGTCACCGTCCGGCCCAATGAAAGTCAGTCCCAGCTTTTTTTCGACCAGGTCGGCAAATTCCGGATGCTCAGCAACGAAACCCCACCCCACCCAGACAGCCTCGGCTTCCGACTCCAGCAGTGCTGTTTCGATCGCCTGGTAATTCAGATAGGCATTTTTACGTTGCCCTTCGGCGTCCTCGAAATAAGGCGGGCCGATAGAAACCGCCAGATCCGCCTCGCGCACAAACATGGCCCGGCGCTCAGGTTCGGTATACAGCGCAATGGTTTTTAGCTCGATGCGGTGTTCGTAGTTGAACTCACGCACCGCGTGGATGAGGCGCATGGCCGCCTCCCCACGATTGATGATCGCGACATTACGAAAGGCCGCCACCTTCAGGGCGTGCGCGGCGGTAGCCATTATCCAGCCTGGAAAATTGCTTTGATCGGGCCGGTCGGCAAAGTGCTGGCTGCGCCTGGCAATTCAGCAGTCCGGTAATTCACCAGTCTGATGAAGACTTCGCCTTCCTGGTTCACGATGTCCGCGTCGAACCCACTGCCTTCTTCAGTTGGCTGAACCACGGAGAAGAAAGGCATGTCGCCAGCAGAAACCTCCTTCAGTTTTTTCACACTGGAGATGCGCGACGGCAACCCGAAGCGATCGGCGATTCCCAGTTCGAACATGCCGGCCGTCTGGAAACACAACTCGATCAGCCGTGGGGCCATCTGGGTTGTTTTATCCTCTGGTTGGTGATTGGCCGGCAAGTCTTCGGCGAACTGGCCGATCACCTTTCCCGGTCCGTCGGGCCAGGCGCTGCCCAGAACCCGGTAGGCCGGACCATGGAAATACACCTGGTAAACATCATCCGCCGCCAAGGTCGGCCCATGGGCCATGGCCGGCTTGTCACCGCTCATGACCTCGGCTTGCTGCTGGCTCAAGCGGACCCTCGCCGTAAACGCCGTGCTGACGACGGGTTCCGGCTTGCCTTTCAGCTGCCGTTCACCGATCAACCGGCAATCGGCAACCATCTGTTCGCCATCGCTGCTCAGCTGGGCAGTCAGCTTTAGTTTGCGCGGCTCGCCGCGGTAGAACTTGAACGGCTCCAGAAACTGCACGTCCTCGATGGAATCCAGGCGCCACTCGGGAAGCAACAGCGTGGCCAGCTCCGCAAAGCCCTCCAGCCCCATCACGCCCGGCAGCACCGGGGTGCCATCGATCTGGTGATCGTATAAAAAAGCCTGGCCGGAAGGATCCAGCTCTGTTTCGACGGTCAGGCCCGTGTACAACCCCATGCCGGAGATTTCGCCAAGCATCGGTCCGCCCGCCGCCAGGTCAACCGCCGTGACTTCAAGGCCTCCGCCAGAAACGAATTCCTCGGTCAAAATTCCGAGCCGCTCGCCCACCACGATTTCACCTGCTGCAGGGCCGCGAGTCAGCTCGCGACGCACGGTTGGAATACCATGTTCCGGCGCCAGCATGTCGATACCAGCGGCCTTCATCATGGTCGGGATCGAACCACGGGTAGCCATGCCGATACCGCCCCAGGCGGTCCAGTCAATCGCGATGCCAAGGGTCTCTGGGAGGCTGCTGCGAAAACCTGAAATGCTCTTGCACAGCAAATCATTGGCCGCACTGTAATCGATCTGGCCGCCATTGCCGAAGCGCCCTGCGACCGAACTGAACACCACCGCCGCACCTAGTGGCATGTCACCGATGGCACTGAGCAGGCTATGCCACCCGTCGCATTTGACGTCGAAAACCAGATCGAATTCCTCGGCTGGCTTGTCGGCCAGGAAGCGGCTGATTTCCAAACCACCGGCATGGATCAGCACATCGAGTTTTCCCGGCCCCTCTTTCAGTTGCCCGATCACCTTGGCGATGGCCTGGTCGTCCAGCAAATTCACGGCATGCCAAACAGCTTTACCTCCGGCGTTTTCGACTGCCTCGATGGCAGACAGGGCCGCACTGGCGCGCTCAATAGAAGCCAACTCCCGTTCGACCATGGCCGGCGTTGCCCGCTCCTTGCTCGCTTTCAGGCGTTCAAAAATGTCGCGCTTGAGGCCCGTTTTATCGTTGGCAAAGCGCTCAATATCGGGATTTCCCCGGTCGGGTTCGGGAGTCAGGTCCAGCAGGTGGAAGGTACCGCCCGAAGCCGCGGCCAGGTCGGCGACAACCGCGGACACGATACTCCCGGCAGCGCCAGTGACCAGGAAAACGGATCCACTGTTCAGTTCGATCCCGGTTTCCGAGCCGTCGCAGGGTAGCTCACCTAAGCCGATGGCCCAGCGTTGCCCGTTTTTTCTGCCCAGTTCAACAGCGCCGAAGTCGCGCAGGGCTTCCTCGATGAGCACTTCGGCCAGGGCCGCGGTCTTGCGGCTTTCGGCAAAGTCGATGACCTTGCACAGGACATCGGCTTGCTCCCGCTTGTAGGCCTTGACGAAGCCCGAAACTCCACCACCGATCGGGTTCTGCGCACCGGCCTGGTCATAGCCGTGCTTGCCACCCTGACGAGTGGCTGCGACAAGAAAGGTGCCGGCTTTGTCGATTTGCTTGTACAACGTACGCATCGTTGTATACAGCGATTTGACCCGAACGCGCTTGGCTTCTGACCATTCGTCACGGCTCATGTCGGCGATGGTAGCGTGCGGGTCAAGCGCAGGCAGCCAATACACGCCATGGATTTCACCCTGGTCCAGCCAGATCTTAAGTTGTTCTTCCAGTGCAGCGGCTTCCAGTGCCGGATCGATGGTCAGCACCTCGACGCCTCGATTGCCGAGTCGTTTACCGAGCGCAGCAGCGACGCCGCCCTGGTCTGGCATCAGCACCACCCGGGTACCCTCCGCCAGTGTCACACCGGTTTCCTGGAACAGGTCCAGGGTTGGCCGCCAGAAGGCGACGGGCACTCGCCGGGGTACGAGGTCTGCTGCATCCAGCGATATGGCAGCGGCTTCCACCGCCACTTCAGCGGGCGGCACTTGCATCGCGGCATGCGCGACTGTGTCGGACACCGCGTCCTGGGGCATCCGGTCTTTCACGAAACCTACCGCATGGTTGAGCGTTGGAAACGCTTTCAATTGCAGGGCATCATCCCTGGCGATGCCGTAGGCTTCCCGCAAGGCGGCGAAAATCTCCGCCTGTTTGACCGTATCAATGCCCAGGTCGGCTTCCAGGTCGAGTTCCATGTCCAGCATATCTGCCGGGTAGCCGGTCATGCCGGAGACCACTTCGAGCACTTTCTCACGGATGGCCTCATCTCCCGTAACTGCGGGCGAGGCTGAGGCTTCAGCCGGCAGGCGGTCTTTTACGAAGCCGACGGCGTGATTCAGTGTCGGGAAGTCCTTCAACTGCAGGTTTTCGTCACGTGGAATGCCATAGGCATCGCGCAACGCTGCGAAGATCTCCGCCTGCTTAACGGTATCGATACCCAGGTCAGCTTCCAGGTCGAGCTCCATATCAAGCATGTCAGAGGGATAACCGGTCATCCCTGAAACGATTTCCAGCACTTTCGCGTGGATGGTTTCATCCCCCGCCTGGATCACGGAAGGCACGACGGTGGCTGGAGCAGGTTCTGTGGCAGGCGGCGAAATCTCGGGATCAGAGGCTGCCGCGGGTTCGACAGCAGCTGCCGGAGCCGCAGTAGGCAGATTCGGGGCCCGGTCGCGAACGAACTGAACCACGTGGGCCAGGGTTGGATACTCCCGCATCTGCATCGTTTCATCACGCTCAATGCCATAGGTTTCACGAATCTCGGCAAACACCTCAGCCTGTTTGACGGTATCAACGCCAAGATCGGCTTCGAGATCCAGGTCCAGGTCCAGCATGTCTGGTGGATAATCCGTTTTTCGGGCTACCAGTTGCACCACTGCTTCTTCAACACCGTCTCCGGCCGCAGACGGAGCAGGCGGCGGTTCAGGCGATGGCTGGATTGCCGCGGATTCGACAGCGACTGCCGGAGCCACTTTGGGCAGATTCGGCACGCGGTCGCGCACGAACTGAACCACATGGGCCAGCGTTGGGAACTCCCGCATCTGCATCGTTTCGTCGCGCTCGATGCCATAGGTTTCACGAATCTCGGCAAATACCTCAGCCTGTTTGACGGTATCAACGCCAAGATCGGCTTCGAGATCCAGGTCCAGGTCCAGCATGTCCGGTGGGTAATCGGTCTTTTCTGCGACCACGGCGATGACTTGCTGTTCCACACCATCAACTGCAGGAACAGATAATTCCGCTCTGTGTTCGGTGGCTGCGGCGGGGGTGATGGCGGCCACGACCGGCGTGACCGGTGCAGGGGGTGCGGCTGCCTGTATTTCGGTCTTTGCAGCCTCCGCTGCGGGTGCCGCTTCAGTCCGTGGAGGGCCCTGGTCCTTGATTCTCAGGCGGCGCGTGCTGATTTCAACGTCCGCTGCTTCGTAGCCGCTGATTTGTTTCAGCCACCCGTTCCAGACCTCGGAATCCGCGATGCGGTATTTGAAGCCCAGTTGGTCGGCATTACGGCGCCGGCCGTCGGGTGCGGGCACCCAGCGGGTCAGTGACATGCCCAACTGAGAGCCGAAACCGGCACCCAGGCGCAGTGCGTACTGCACTGGATAAGCGCCGCCGGTGGAGAGATTCAGTGCGCCCAGTTCAGGGTCTACTTCCTTGAAATTCGGAACCGGGGGAACGATGCCCGTTTCCAGTGCCTTTACTGCAACCACGTCTTCGATGCCAGCGGCCATCGCATGCCCGGTGAAGCCCTTCGTATTGGTAATCACGATCTGATCGGCCTTTTCGCCAAAGACACTGCGCAAGGCGTATATTTCGGCGGAGGCGCTGCCCCCCCGAGCGGGGGTGTAGGTTTCGTGAGACATGAACAGCATGCGCGGCGCCATTTGCTTACGGTCGATGCCGTGGCGCTGTTCCACTCCGCTGACCAGTTTCTCCATGACTCCGGCGATGTGATCGATATCGAGCCGTGTGCCGTGAAAGGCGCTGTTGACGGCAACCGTGCCGAGCACTTCACAAATGGGGGTAAGTCCTCTTTCCACAACCGAACTTTGGCTTTCAACCACAAGCCCGGCCGCGCCCATGCCCATGATCATGCCGTGGCGGCGGCGGTCGAAGGGCGTAGCAGCATCCTCCACGCGTTCGTCGGTGGCCGCGGCGCCCGAGGCCAGGAACCCGGCGCCGATCCAGTCGACCATGTTGTCTGAGGTCACGTTATCGGCGGAAATCACGATCACGCGGCGGCAGCGCCCCTGGCGGATCCAGTCTTCGGACAGCGACACAGCATGGGTGGTGCTGGCGCAGGCGCCGTTGATTTGCGTATTGGGGCCACGGGCGCCGATTTCCTCGGCAAATTGTGAATGGCCCATGGACAGCACGCGGAACAGGAAGCGGCGGTCGAAGTGGTACCCGGTGCGGCTGATTGAACTCTTGAGCTCAGCGATGCGGCGGTCGAGTTCGTCAATGCCTGCGCTGCTGCCAGCGTCCTGCCCATTGCCCTGGTGCGAGAACCAGTCGCGCAGGCTTTCGAGCCCGGCCAGCTGTTCGCGGTGACCGGCTTCAGTGTAGTACTCGTTGGATTGCTGGGCGAAGGAATCAAGGCCGGGAAAAGCCGAGGCGAATATGATGCCCGTGTCGTCACGCAGGTCGTCCGGCAGGCGCCAGCGGTCCGGCAATTGGCTGCCGGTGGTCGTGGTCTTGTAGCTGAGTACCAGGGGAATGCCGGCGTCGCGAAGTGCATCGATGCCGATCGCGATGGCCATGGCTGTCGTCGAATCGAAAGCCCGGGCACGTTCCGGATTGATGCCGAATTCCGTGGCCACGTCAAATTTGCCGGCCCTTCCGGCCAGCTTGATGACGTCCCTGGTGTTGTCGATGGTAACGAAGGTCGGGTCGCCATTCTCGGGCTTGAACAGCCGCGTGATGTGCTTTTCCACCATTTTCTGGCGATAGCGGTGAGGGATTACGTCGATAAATTGCTCACCATGCAGAATGCGATCAACATTTTCGTCGTCGAATACCCGGTGCCCGCCCGGCAGGCCCAGTGCGGCACCGCTGATCACGATTTGCTCGCTGGCGCCGGGGCTGGCGGCCGGTCGCCCGGAAAGTAATTCGTTGCCACGCTGGATGAACTCAGCGAACAGCTTGCCAATATCTCCGTATTGAGACATGTCTGGCACGCTGGCCGGAACAGGGTTCAGTGCCGTGGCAGATGGCTGATGAGCCGCTGCGGGTACCGCGGCGGTCTTTGTTTCAGGTACCGCGATGGCCGCTGCTTCTTCCCGGCCAAAACCGTGGCCGGCAGCGTAGAGCCCACACAGCGCATGGTTGAAGGATTCGAGGCCACCGGTTTTCGGATGATTGGTGAACAGGGAAACCAGGTCCGCCTTTTCGCCGAGCACGTTATCGGCAAGGCCCTTCAGCGATTTCTTCGGACCCACCTCGACGAATACGCGCACGCCTTCTTCATACAGTGTTTCCAGGCCCTTGATGAATTGCACCGGTGAAGCAATCTGGCTAGCCAGCATGTCAAGCATCTCGTTCACCGTGTCTTCGCCCTTCGGGTAGAAGCCGCCTGTGACGTTGCAGATGGTCGGTATGGCCGGAGTACGCAGGTGCATGCGGGAGAGAACCTTGCGCAGTGGCTGGCTGGCGGGGGCGACAATACGTGTATGGAAAGCATGGCTGACCGGCAGGGGCACAGCCTGCACGCCCTCCGCGGTAAACAGTTCAATGGCTTGCTCGATCGCCTCACTTTCACCGCCGATCACCGACTGTTGATAGCTGTTGATATTGGCGATCACGGCATAGCCATTGATCTTGGCCAGCAGCCTTTGCACATCGGCCAGCGGCGCAAACACGGCCGCCATTTTTCCGTTGTCGCCCATCGACACCCGCGTCATTTCGCGGCCGCGGGCGGCTACTGCTTCCAGCGCGTCGCCGAAATTCAACGCGCGGGCCTGAACCAGGGCCCCAAATTCACCCAGGCTGTGACCCATTACCATGTCCGGCACTATGCCGTAAGCGTGCAGCAGGCGCGCCAGTGCAATATCGCAGGCGATCAGTGCCGGCTGGGTGATCTCGGTCTGCATAAGTGAACGGTTGGCCTTCTCAATTTTTTTCGCGTCCTGGCCATCGACATAAATAAATTCCGACAGGGCTTTGCCCAGGATCGGCTCCATCACGCGGTCAGCCTGGTCCAGAGTCTCGCGCACCAGCGCTTCGGATTCGCGCAGTTCTGCCAGCATATTGACGTACTGAGAACCCTGGCCCGGGAACAGGAAGGCGATTTTCTGCCGGTCGCCCTGGCCGCGGAAAATACCCTGCGCGCCGAGAGCACGCCAGAATCCACTGTCGTTGCGCTCCAGTGCCTTCGCCGCGATGTCGATTTTCTTGCTGAGTTCGGCGGGGTCACCGAAATCGATGGCAATCCTCTGCGGGGCGCCAATGTCACGCGCCAGGGGCGCCTGGCCGGTCAGAACCTTGCTGGCTTCGGCTTCTGCTTTCAGTGTGCGCAGACGACCGGCCAGCTCACTGGCGCTATCTGCCCCGAGCAAGGCGATCCCCCGATGCGGTGGCTTGACCGCCGTATTGGAAGTGAAGCTTGAAGCAGCCACTGCGAGTGGAGGTGGATTCGTATCCTGGGCGGCAGGAACCGCGTGGTATTTCCTGCTGCCGCCGTTGAGGCGGCCGGGAATATGTTCTTCCAACACGACATGAAAATTGGTGCCTCCGAAACCAAAGGCACTGACTGCCCCCCGGCGCACGCCGCATTCCGGTTTTTCCCACTCGCGCAAATCGCCGCACACGAAGAAGGGTGAATTGTCAAAGTCGATGGCGGGATTGGGCGTTTCGCAGTGCAGGCTGGGTGGAATGACCTTGTCGTTCAGTGCCAGCACGACCTTGAGGATACCCGCCGATCCAGCGGCGCCTTTGAGATGACCGAAATTCGATTTCACAGATCCCAGCGCAATGGTGCCGGGCGAAGCCCCGGCGTTGGAGAAGACTTCTGTAAGGCTTTCGACCTCAACCACGTCGCCGACCCGGGTGGAGGTACCGTGTCCTTCTACAAGGGTCGCCGTTGACGGTGAAACACCAGCGTTTTCCCAGGCCCGCTGAACGGCCAGTTTCTGCCCGATTGGGTTCGGGGCGGTGATGCCCTTACCCCTGCCGTCGCTGGATCCACCCACGCCGCGCACTACGGCGTAGATCCGGTCACCATCGCGCTCGGCGTCAGCCAGTCGCTTCATCAGGAACAAGGAAGCGCCTTCACCCATCACAAAACCGTCGGCACCGTCTGCGTAGGGCCGGGTGCCGGTAGCCGACAAGGCGCCGATCTTGGAAAACTTGATGAAAGTTGAGGCGCCCATGTTGCGATCGATACCGCCCGTGACCACCGCGTCGAAATCGTGTGCGGTCAGGCCTTCCACGGCGGCGTTGATGGCCGCCATCGCAGATGCGCAGGCTGCGTCGCACACGAAGTTCGGACCGCGAAAGTTGAACACGTTGGCAATGCGGCCGGCCAGAATATTGGCGAGTTCACCCGGCATCGTGTCTTCGGTGATTTCGGGGATCAGGCGGTTCATCCCTTCATGGGTCTGGGCGATGATTTTTCCACGCACTTCGCCGGGTAACTCAATAAAGCTCTCAGTGTTTCCCAGTTCGCGGGCAAACTCGGGGAAAAAGATACGCAATGCGCTGAGATAATGTTTCTCGCCGGCCATCGCATTACCGATGATCACCGCGGTGCGCTCTTTATTCAGCGGACGATCCGGATAGCCGAAGTCATCGAGCACCGCGCGGGTCAGGTTGATCCCCCAACGTTGCGCGTCGTCCATGGCACTGGCCACCTTGGGCGGGATGGGGAGTCTCCAGTCGAATGGCTTCCAATCCCAGTCACGGACCCAACCGCCGATTTTCGAATAGGTCTTGTCCGGGGCCTTCGGGTTGCTGTCGAAGTAGAGATCCGGGTCCCAGCGCCCGGCGTCGACATCACTGATGCTGTAACGACCGGACTTGATGTTCTCCCAGAACCGGCCAGCGTCGGGTGCATCCGGAAGGATGGCGCTGACACCGACGATGGCTGCTGCTCGGTGTGCTGTGTCTTTCATCGTACAATCCCTCTTTATAGCCCATTTGCGGCTGTCCTCGTCTCGGGATTTTGCCGCTGTTCTATTTTCTGCGGGCGTAAAGCACGTCCGCGATGTAGTTCATGTCCTCGATGGTCCCGGCCTGGGCGCGGATAATCTCGTCCAGGTGAACGGTATCTGCAAAGCCGGCTGGCACCTGGCTTTCCGCCCCAATGACCAGCTTGATTCCATCTGTACCCACCTTCATTGCTGTGTCGCGGGCCATCACGCGGCCCATGGCGCACAGCGCATCGGCGGAGAAGCGCGTGTCCGCTTTTTCATCCCTGCTGTTTTCGATGGCCTGGCTGGCACGAAAGGAGAGCGCACCCGCGCATTCAGTCCAGGCGATCAATTCGCCCAACCGGAACAGGACGTGCTGGTTGCGGGTAAGGCGGTCAACCCGGCAGCGTTCCAGAACGGCGGCCAGGGCGTGGGAAGCCAGCGCTGCTGCATCTGCTCCGACCTCCGGCCTCGCTGCATGCAGTATTTCGAGTTGTCGGGCGCGCTCGTGGTAGTACTCTCCACGTGTTTTTAGATGCTCTTGCCAGCGGTCCCGCCCGATGGTCATTTCCATGATTTCTGACGTACCTTCGTAAATGGTCGTGATGCGCACGTCGCGTTTCATTTTTTCGACCATGTATTCCCTGGTGTAACCGTAGCCGCCGTGGGCCTGGATAGCGGCCTCTGCGGCCGCATTGCCGGCTTCGGTGCTGAAGTACTTGGCGATGGCGCCCTCGGTATTCAAAATGCCTTCACCGTCATCGATACGGCGCGCGGTGTCCTCAATATAGGCTCTTCCCGCCTCCAGCTTGATGACATGCGGCACGATCAACTTGTGTGTGTAGCCCTGTTTTTCTGAGAGTGTCGAGCCAGCCTGCTTGCGTTCGAGAGAGTAAGCGATGGCCTTGTCGAGCGCCGCCCAGCCGGTACCCAATCCAAAAGAAGCAACCATCAGGCGGGTGTAGCCAAATACGCGCTGCGCCTGGACCAGACCCTGGCCCTCCACCAGGCCCAACAATTGCCCGGCCGGAACGTAAACGTTGTCAAGCAAAACAGCCGCGGTATTGCTGGCGCGGATGCCATGCTTGTCTTCGGGTTTGCCATGGGACAGGCCTTCGGTATCTCGTTCTACGACAAACCAACTTGGCCCACCAGGCGCCATCGCCAGAACCGTGTAAAGATCTGCGAATCCGCCATTGCTGATCCACTGTTTCGCACCATTGATCCGGTAGCCGACGACTTCTCCTTCTTCTTCTACGGGTTCAGCACGTGTCTTCAGGGCGCCCAGATCACTGCCGGCCGCGGGTTCTGTTGCGGCGTAGGCCATCAACAGGCCTTCTTCGGCCAGGCGTCCCATCCAGTACGACTGCTGCTCCGGGGTTCCACCCACACGAATCGGATCGCTGCCCAGGAAGGTGGCCAGCACGCCGGTGGCGACGCCCAGGTCGATACGGGCCATTTGTTCGCACACCCGGTAGACATCGAATGCGCCACCCCCCATGCCGCCGTATTCGAGGGGAATGAAAACGAGGTGGATACCGAGTCCCTCTCCCAGAAGGTTTTTCACGAGTTCGTATGGAAATTCGTCGTTGTGGTCGAGTTCGAGCAGTTTTTCGTCGGGCAGTGCATCGGTGACGAAATCGTTTACCGCTTCCAATGTCATTTCGAGTGTTTCAGAGTCGATAGCGCTGGTCATAATCTCTCTTCCGAAATCAGGAGTTGTCTTTTCGGGTAGGGGACCTATAACCGTATGACCAGATTGCCGACGCGCCTACATACAGTTGAATATAAATTGACCTGCGTCAATATGTCGCAGGCAAGTAGTGTCAAAAGCCGACGTTTGAGTAATGCCTGGAGTTGATATTTGCGAGTGACTCTCTCACCTAATCGCCAGGCTTTCCCTCAGTCGGCCTTCTTTATTCAGTCCTAATAAGGATATTTTGAAAGACACGCCGGGGCAGATTCTAAATCCGCTGACACTTCCGGAATGGTTGCCGGAATTAAGAAACAAGGCCGTATTACGGTCAGATTTCATAGCCGGCCTGACCGTAGCCCTTGTGCTGATTCCACAATCGATGGCCTATGCGCAACTGGCCGGGTTGCCGCCTTATTACGGGCTTTATGCGTCCTTATTGCCCACGATGATAGCCGCGTTTTTTGGCTCTTCACGGCAATTGGCGACAGGGCCGGTGGCGATGGTTTCACTGATGACCGCAGCCGCGCTCGAACCGCTGGCAACTGCGGGAGGCGAAGCCTACATCGGTTATGCATTGTTGCTTTCCCTGATGGTCGGGCTGTTCCAACTGACCATGGGCATGTTCCGGCTGGGCGTGCTGCTGAATTTCCTGTCTCACCCGGTGATAGCGGGTTTTGTCAACGCTGCCGCGATCATCATTGCCACATCCCAGCTCGGTAAGATATTCGGTATCAGCGCAGAAAAATGCGAGTATCACTACGAATTCATAGTCAACACGTTTAATGCGGTCATGGATCACACCCATTGGCCGACATTCGGAATGGCTGCACTCGCATTTGGCATTATGCTCGCCGTGCGTCGTTATAACCCGAAACCGCCCGCCGTACTATTCGCGGTGATCATCACAACTTTGCTGTCCTGGGCGACCGGATTCGAAAAGCACAGCAGTATATAGGCGGATCAGATTGGCACCCAGAAAATCCGCACATCTCTAATGTACGATTCCCTGGAAAGAAAACACCTCAGCAACATGACGGACAAGTTCCATGTATTGCAGCAGGACTATGACACCAAGGCTGAGGACGCAGAGGATGAGGATGAGAAACTGCTGACCCAGCGGCAGGATGTTGAGCAGTTAAGATTCATGCTCGACCAAAAGAAAGAACAATCCAGGATCCATCACAAGGAGTTATATGCAACGCCCTTGTACGCCGACGGGAAAGGCGAGCAAACCCGGTTTTATGCGCGCGAAGATATAAGCAGTGTGCTTGCCGCAGCAGGGAAAGAAGATCCTGGCCCTGCCTGGTTCATCAAGAGTTATGCAAGCGGTGTGGTCGGACTGGAGACAGGCGGTAAAGTCATTGGCAAGGTTCCCAGCGGGCTGCCCGGTTTTGACTGGAGCGTCATCATGCACCTGATAGGCGTAATGATTACCATATCGCTTATCGGCTTCATGGAATCCATTTCCATTGCCAAGGCCATGGCTGCCAAGACCCGGCAAAATCTGAGTCCGGACGGTGAACTGATCGGTCAGGGCATGGGAAACATCGTCGGTTCCGTGTTTCAGGCCTATCCTGTATCAGGTTCTTTTTCGCGGTCGGCGGTGAACATAAACGCTGAGGCAGTAACCGGCTTTTCCTCCGTGATCACTGTAATCGTGGTGGCATTTGCGTTGCTGTTTTTAACACCACTACTCTATTATCCGCCACAAGCCACTCTGGCTGCGGTGATTATCAAGGCGGTATCGGGGCTGATCAGCGTCAGGCCGATGATACATGCCTGGCGGGCCAACCGGCACGATGGAATCGTCACCATCGTGACCTTTGTTTTCACACTGTGCTTGCCCCCGATCTGGAATTGGGGATCCTGCTGGGCATGGTGCTTTCGCTGGTGCTCCTGCTGTTACGCATCATGAAACCCCGTGTTTCATTCCCACCCCTGCGCAAGGCGTTGTTACCCGCTGATGCGGATAAGGTCGCACAAGAGGCAAACAGAGCCTGAAAACCAGGCCCTGCCTACACCGTTGTCTTAGTCACTACGATTGTAAAATTCCGCCGGAACCGGTTGCTCGGTGATGATCTCCATGGGCACTGCCGGTGCTCCGTCAGCATCGCCTATACCGAGAAAAAACAGCCTGCCCCAATCGTCAGAGTCTTGCAGCGTGGATAAAGTGCCACCGCATGCCCCAATCTGGCCATCATAGGTATTGATGTCGAATGAGATTGAGCTTTCTATGGTCGAATTGTTATTCCAGTCAAATGGGTTTCCTGCACCGCAAGTACCATTGTTCTCGTTCAAATCATTTTCGTTGAGATTAATACGGTCACCAACTGAATAATTTAACACTCCGTTTCCTGGAGGCGTGCAATCATTGTCAACGCCCGGAAATTGGTACTTATAGTTCATCACCGAGTTGTAATTAGGCTTGTAGTTGCAACTATTATTACCGCCATGGAGCAAAATGAGATTGTGACCGACCTCGTGCATGATGGTGTGCGCAACATTCCTGTCTGAATGGGCGCAGTACAGGGAAACAATCATGTCGTCGCCCCCCACTTCCGCCTGTCCCGAACTGGTGCTG
>CAYUBS010000046.1:0-19641 GCA_964443145.1 uncultured Wenzhouxiangellaceae bacterium
GCCATTTTCCGCCCTGTGGCCAGGGGTTACGATGCCATCGTGCCTGACGCACCCCAGCGGGGGATCAGGAATTTCTTCAAAAACCTGTCCTACCCGGTTACCTTCATCAACCTCATTTTGCAGGGAAAATTCCAGGACTCACTGACCGCGACCGGACGGTTTTTGATGAATTCAACCGTGGGTGGACTCGGCTTTGTGGACGTGGCGAGCAAGGTGGACATTCCTATATACGACGAGGACTTTGGTCAGACCCTGGCGGTCTGGGGCTGGAAAGACAGCCGTTACCTGGTCATGCCGATATTTGGTCCATACACGGCCCGCGACTTCATCGGCCGCGGCTTTTACGGATACTTTCATCCCATCAGTTACGCGGTGCGTGAATACAACAACTACATTCCGCTGGTCGTTGACCTGATTTCGTTGCGTGCAGAACTTCTGCCTTTCCAGGCGGAACTCGATGCGGCCAATGATCCTTATGTGCTGGTCAGGGATGTTTGGCTGCAAAATCGGGAATACAAGATCTATAACGGTGACCCGCCACAGCCTGATTACGACGCCTTATTGGAAGAGTATTGACCTGCTGGGGTAAGCTGAACCCCGTGAACTCCTGTATTCGTAAAAGCCCGGTCACCTGCCTGGCGCTGCTGACCTTGTTATTTCTGACAGCATGCGACCAATCGGCAGAGCAACAAAGCGCACCTGGAGACTACACCACTTACCGGCACTCCATGGATGGCGCCCCCAGAAGCCTGGACCCTGCCCAGGCCTCCAGCATTTACGCCAATTTCCTGGCTGTGAATCTCTACGACACGCTTTACCGCTACAAGTACCTTGCCCGCCCCTATCAACTGGAACCCAACCTGGCAGAGGGCCTGCCCCAGGTCTCAGCTGATGGCCTGATTTACACCATCCGCCTGAAACCCGGAGTTCATTTTAACGATGACCCTGCATTTCCGGAAGGCAAAGGCCGGGCCGTCCGGGCTGAGGATTTTGTCTATTCGATCAAACGTCATTTTGATGCCAAAACCCGGGCACAGGGTGCATGGTTGTGGCAGGACCGGATTGTGGGGCTGGATGCCTGGAAAGAGGAAGGTTCTGATTACAGCCGCGAGGTTTCAGGCCTGAAGGCACTGGATGACCGGACACTGCAAATCCAGCTGATATCACCGTTTCCACAATTAGCACATACGCTTGCGCAGGGCTATTCGGCTATCGTTCCACGCGAGGCCGTGGAACGGTATGGACAGGAGTTCGCGATCCACCCGGTTGGGTCCGGTCCCTACCGCCTGCGTTCTTTCAACAACGCCAGCGCGGTAATGATCCGGAATATCGCCTTCAGGGAAGAGCCCCTCAGCCTCGAATCCGAAGGATACGATCAGGCGTTACACGGCCATCTTGGATTGGAACTACTGGAGGGCCGTTCACCCCCGTTCACGGACCGGATCGAATTTGAGTTCATCGCCGAAGATGCAGCCCGCTGGAATGCATTTATTGCCGGAGAACTGGATTTTGTAAAAGTCCCCGTCAGCCAGTTTGACCAGGTCTTGCAGGAACGGAATCCACCCACGCTGAATCCGGAATTGGCGGATAACTATCACCTCAAAGCCAACCTCGAATCTGGTTTTGTACACACCGACTTCAACATGGATGACCAGCGCATTGGTTACCATCCGAATGCGGACAGCAACGCGCGCAATAAGGCCCTGCGCTGTGCCATCATCAAAGCCTTTGACTGGGACAAAAGAAACGAGGTCTTCTACTACGGCATCGGCCAGGTGTTTGCAGGCATCATCCCGCCTGCCGCGCCGGAGTTCGACAGCGGGCAGGACCTGTCGCCAGTCACACGTGACCTTGAAGGGGCCCGCAGCCTGCTCAGCAGCCATGGCTGGAACGCGGAAAACCTGCCTGTACTCGAGTATGGTTTTCCATCCAGCGTAACCGAACGACAAATGTTTGAACAATTCCGGAGCTTTCTTGGAGACATTGGCTATCCCCGGGAAAAAATCCGGCCACTGACTTTTGCAACCTACGGTGACTACGCCCGCGCCTATCTGAATCGCGAAGTCATGCTGACCACCATCGGCTGGACCATGGATTATCCAGATGCAGAGAACACGGTTCAGCTGTTTTACGGGCCGCATTCATCTCCCGGCTCAAACAGTGCTAACTATAACAATACGGAATTTAACCGACTATACCGCGCCAGCTCCAGCATGCAACCATCGCCCATGCGGACCACCATATACCGCAACATGAACCGCATCGTAACCGATGACTGCGTTACCATCAGCGGTGTGTCGCGACGACTCATTCTGCTCTGGGATCGTGATCTGGCGATGACGCCTGACCGTTCTTTCCTGGGCGGATTTTTTCTGCGCTTTGTTGCCGCCAGAACCGATCCAAACACCGGGCCCACTGATCCCTAATGCCTTACGCACTGCGTAAAGTCACTCACGGCCTGTTGCTCATTCTGGGCGTGACGCTGATTAGCTTCATCCTGATGGTCTGGTTCGGACCGGACCAGACCTACACACTGATCGGAAAAAACGCGACACCCGAACAAATAGAGGAAGTGCGCCGGCAACTGGGTTATGACCAGCCGTTCGCGCAACGTTACGCCAGTTATCTGACCGAACTGTTTACGCTCAACCTGGGAGCTTCCCAGTCCTCGGGGGAACAGGTGACTGCTATTCTCAAGAGAACCCTACCGGTGACGCTAGCGCTGATGATCCCCGGATTCCTGCTTGGAAACCTGCTGGGAATCACACTCGGACTCACAGCGGCCCGGCACAAAGGCCACAGGATTGATCAGCTGATTAGCGGACTGTCGGTCACCGGCATGAGCATCAGTTTCCTGGTCATCATCATTTTTTTACAGGTGCTCTTAAGCACCCCGTATGGATTCAACCTGTTCCCCGTTCGCGGCTGGCAGGTGACGGACCCAGCCTCCTACCTGAAGTATGTAACGGTCCCCACACTGTCACTGATCTTTGTAACCCTGGGATACAACACCCGTTTTTACCGCGCCGTGTTCATCGAGGAGTCCAGTAAGGACCATATTCGCACCGCCAGGGCCTACGGGGCTTCCAGCACCGTTTTGCTGTGGAAGCACGTATTGAAAAACAGCATGGTGCCGGTGATAACCCGAATCATGTTCTCTATCCCCCTGGTGGTGATCTCCGGCAGTCTGTTGATAGAAAGCTATTTTGGAATACCCGGCATTGGGAAACTCACCTTCGACGCTATTACCAGTGGAGATCAGCCCGTGCTGAAGGCCGTTGTGGGGCTGACCGCCGTCGCATTCGTGGCCATACAGATCCTCACGGATTTCTTGTATAAACGGGTCGACCCGAGGATTAGCTGATGAGACCCGGCCGCCGATTGTGGAACCAATTGCGTCGCGACAAGGCCGGCATGACCGGTCTCATCATCGTATTGATTTTTCTGCTGCTTGCAGTGGGCGTCTGGGCTGGTGTGCTGGGTCAGGACTGGTCTGAAGCAAATGGAGGTCGATGGGAATCCCCCGGTGCCGAATTCTGGTTTGGCACCAACCTGCTGGGACAGGATGTGTTCCAGCGATCAATCTTCAGTGTGCGAACCGCATTTGAAATCGGCATCGTGGTTGCAGTGCTATCGACGCTGGTCGGCGCCGTCCTCGGAGCACTGGCCGGGTGGTACAGCAATACCTGGGTAGACGGCACCGTACTGTGGCTGAAGGGGGTGCTGGATTCAATCCCGTTCTACCTGTTCGTGGCAGCGGTCGCATTTGCTTTACAAGGAAAGGACTGGGCCATGCAACTGGCCATGATCGCAACTTTCTGGACAACAACCGGCCGCCTGGTCCGGGCTGAGGTGATGAAGATCAAATCGCGCGAGTTCATATTGTCGGCCCGCGCAATCGGCTTGCCTGACTTTCTCATCCTGGCCCGTCACGTGTTACCCAATACGACACACATACTTCTGGTCCAGACCAGTATCGCCTTCGTCGCCGCCATCAAGACCGAGGTCATCCTCAGCTTCCTCGGACTTGGCATGCAGGATGGCGTCAGTTGGGGCCTGATGCTGGCAGAGAGCACCCAGGAAGTTCTTGCGGGGCACTTCGCCAACTTCCTGGCGGCCTCACTCATGCTATTTACCCTGGTGATGGGCTTTAATCTGCTGACCGATGCTTTGCAGGATGCCTTCGATCCAAAGCAGGCCGCATTATGAGCCAGCCCGTACTGACCGTGCGTAACCTCCGTGTCTCGATACGCGGCAACACCAACCTGCCAAAAGCCGTTGACGGGGTCAGCTTTGCCTTGCGGCAAGGTGAAATTCTTGCCGTTGTCGGCGAATCCGGCTGTGGCAAGACCAAAACAGCTGAAGCCCTTATGGGCCTTTTACCCGCTGATACCTGGGACGTTCAGTCAGATACCATCGAACTGGACGGGGCAGTCCTTTCGGTGCGCAACGAGCAGGAAATGTGCAAGATAAGGGGGCGGGAAATCTCCATGATTTTCCAGGAACCACAGACAGCGCTGGATCCGGTATTCACCGTTGGAAATCAACTCTGCTCCGTCTACCGCCGTCACCGTAACAAGAACAGGACCGAAGCCACCCTTGAAGCCCTGGACATGTTGCAGCAAGTCGGCTTTGCTGACCCCCGACGAATTCTTCAGAGCTACCCTCACCAACTCTCAGGCGGAATGAGGCAGCGGGTTATGATCGCGATGGCAATGGCCTGCCGGCCCCGCGTACTGATTGCTGACGAACCCACAACCGCACTGGATGTTACAACCCAGGCACAGGTGCTCTCCCGAATGACGTTGCTTGGACGTGAGTTCGGAACTTCCATTCTTTTGATTACCCATGACCTGGGCGTCGTGGCGCAATATTGTGATCGCGCACTGGTCATGCACGATGGCAGGATTATTGAGAAAGCCACCGTCCATGAGCTATTCACAGACCCGCAACAAGCGTATACCCGCCGCCTTCTTGCAGCTGTCCCGAAGGTACGGAGCGCATGACTGGCGCAAACCATAATCTGCTGAGCGTACGCGGACTGGTCGTACGCTATCCGGCCGGAGTCCGCTCCCGTGCATCGTTGACTGCTGTCAGGGGTGTCGATCTGGATATACCACCGGCAGGGATCTATGGCCTGGTCGGTGAATCCGGTTCAGGAAAATCGTCCCTGGCCCACGCCATCCTGCAGCTTCAACCAGTAGCAGCCGGCCAGGCCCTGTGGCATGGACAGGATCTGGTATCGATGAAAGGTTCACAACTGCGCGGCGCCCGAAAAAAAATCCAGCTGGTATTTCAGGACCCTCTAGCTTCCCTGAGCCCGCGACGCAGCGTTCTCCAGACCCTTGTGGAACCGCTGAACCACTTCAGAATTGGACAGGCAGGAAAGCGCGAAGAACAGGCAGTAGCCGCAATGGAGACCGTAGGACTAAGCCCCGACCTGCGGCACCGCCACCCCCGGGAACTGTCCGGCGGACAACGTCAGCGGGTCGCGCTGGCGCGCGCCCTGATCACGGAGCCGGAATTGATCATCGCCGATGAACCGGTTTCTTCACTCGATGTTTCGGTGCAGGCCCGCATCATTGAGCTGATCCTCGAATTGCGTGAAAAAATGGGCATCGCCTTTCTATTCGTTTCCCATGACCTCGCGGTCATCGGCCAGTTGGCGGATACCGTGGGCGTCATGTATCTCGGAGAAATTGTTGAACAGGGCACTGCCGAAGACGTGTTCGCACGGCCGGCTCATCCCTACACGCGTGCGCTGCTAGCAGCTATCCCGGTAGCCGACCCGGACCATCCGCGACCATCGGTACTCAAGGGTGAACCACCTTCCCCCTTGACGCCCCCCTCCGGCTGCGTGTTTCATAAGCGTTGCCCGGAACCGATTACGCCCTGCTCGTCCATCGTTCCGACTGAAACCAGCCTGGAAACGCAGGATAGCCAAACCACAGACCACCGCGTAAGGTGTCATTTATGGAATTCCACAAAAAACTGATCTCCCCCGCAGGCCCGACACGGCTTGCATTACTCATTCTGCTGGCCGTGGCATGCGTATCCTGTGGCCCCCAAATCATCAAAGGCAGGTCTCCGTTAATCAGCATCTCAGGCATGAGCCTGGTAGATGAACGTCTGTCTGCTGAATTCGACATCCGCAACCAGAACGGCGTGCCGATGACGATCGACATGATCGATATAACAGTGACTGTGAACGATGTGGAACTGACCCGGGACAACCGGACCTTTGACCTGCTGGTCGACGCAAATTCCGCCGAGGAGATCGTCGTCGAAGAACTACCGGACGATTTCACTAAATCGCTACTGGAGTCCCTGGGCACCAGGGAGGTCAAAAGCCTTCCCTTTAAACTGGATGGCAGAGTCCATACCGTAGAAGACGGATACCTGTCCTTCTCGCAAAAAGGACACTTGTACCCGGTACCCGGCAAACCCGGTTACTTTCGTTCTGCAGCAACCCGCTCCAAAGGTTTGCAACGGGAATCAGATTTTTAGGAACACGGAAGCCTTGTTGACGGCGGACGGACAGCGAATTAGGCTTATCGACCACAGGTAAGGCGCCCCGGAGAACAAGATGGCCATGGAAATCACCTTCGAACTCAGTGACGAAGATCTTGAGTACTTCAAAAAGGTCATGGTCGCTGCCAGGCAGAACGCCGGAAACCCGGATCCGGCCGTGATCATCGGCAACACAAGGCGTCTGCTGGCCGAGATTGCCAAGGTAGGTACTTCGGGTTTCATCCGTGAGCGCATGAACCGGCTCGAACCATTGATCGGAATGGTCGTCGACAAGGGCTGGGCGCTTGAGGAAGAAGATCGCATACGGGTACTTGATGCGCTTGCCTATTTTTCAGAGCCAGAAGACCTCATTCCGGATGACATCCCGGGTCTGGGGTATCTTGATGATGCCATCATGATCGAAATGGTCAGCCAGGAACTACAGCATGAAATTCAGGCTTACCGTGAATTCTGCGTATTCCGCACGGCCGAATCTAACCGCCTGGGTCAGGAGCCAGAAGAATTGGAACGCTCAGACTGGCTTGAAGAGCGCCGTAAACAGTTGCATGCCCGTATGCGGAATCGCCGCACCCGGGGCAGAGGCGGCAGTGGGGGCAAGTCGCCCTTCTCGCTGTTCTGATGAATACTCAAACCGAAGACACCGGTTTTTACCGGGTTCTGATTGCTATCGAGACCGACGCGACCCGCTTTTACGGAGCCAACGCATCCCGCCCCAAGTTGCTCGGCACCAGTGACTCTGAGCAACTGCTATCGCATATTGCGGCGGACCTGAAAGCTCTGCTGCCGGAGATATCCAACTGCAGCCTGATCACAGCCGGCGCACTGTTCGATCAGACCCAGATGCTGAGGCCATCTTATCCCGCATTAAGTGCTTTGGAAGCGGTATCTACCAGCGGCGATGCAGACACCTTTAAAGCCGGCCTGATTAGTGTCGGCGCCAGGGACGGAAAAATGCCATCGGCTGACCTCCAACCGCTGGCCGATATCCCTCTGGGTCTCCTCCAGTTGTTGCCGGTTGTCATACATGCTCGCGCAGACCTGGTCTGCGAACTGGGCCAGGAAATGGAGTACCGCTTCCTGGAAGAAGGCCAGGTTTCTGCCCATTCCGCAGCGTGGATGGAAACCGCTTTCGGCATTTCGATCAACCATGCGCGGTTCATGACACTGACCGACCTGAATGCCATGCTGCGTATGCAACTCGACCACTTCGGTTTTCTGCCGATGTGGGAGCTGCTTGACGCCGCACTGTCCGGAAACGGTGACCCCTTGTCGGTAAAAACTGAAAGTGGTCAACAGCTCCAATTGCGCGACGGCATCGTGTACACCAGTTTCGAAACATTCGACAGCTGGGCCGCTGGTGGAGGGGCCGGCGTTGCCGCAACCCGCCAGGCGCTGGCGGCCGCCTACGGTGACTGGACCCGCGAGATCAGGCAATACCTCACTACCCTGGAGGCCCACGGCGTGAAAGTCAGGTTTCACCTGGCCGAAAGCCCTCAGGAGCTGACAGGAACGTTTTACACGGAGCACAGTAGCGTGACGGCCAAGGCTGGCACTGCCACCATCACCGAACACAGTTACAGCGAGCTGGGTACCATCGCCGTGACGGTCCGCAATGGCGACCGGGTTGAGAACTACTACCCGCTATGTCCGCAGGGCCTCAACGACATTCATGCCTGCCTGAGGGAGCGCATACCAGGAGTCCACACCGTGGCGTTTCCCGGCAGCATTCTGTATGACGAGAAATCACGTAAAATCATTCCGGATGCGAGTGCCTCTCCAGGACCCGGTTGAAAACGAACGGGTATATGTTGCCCGCTCCCCGATACACGGCCACGGCCTGTTCGCCGCACGTCCGCTGCGTTCGGAAGAGCTCATCGGGAGATATGAAGGACCGGAGGTCACGCAGGACGGGATTTACGTCCTGTGGATCGAGGGCGAAAATGGAGAGGACTGGAGCGGTTACGATGGGCAAAATGAGATGCGTTTCATGAACCATTCCGATTCCCCCACAGCGGAAATGGATGGACTGGACTGTTACGCACTGTGCGAAATTGGCCCCGATACGGAGATAACGATCGATTATGGCTGGGATGATTCTTGATATCGTCAAATTCAGCCGCATTTATGCTGTACTTGAGATGACCGGAGCCCCGGCAAATGGAAAATGGTATGGAAATTAACGAAGCAGTCAAAAGCAAAATTGAAGACTACGTCAAGAACAACAAAGTTGTCCTGTTCATGAAGGGTACGCCACAGCAGCCGCAGTGCGGATTCTCAGCCAAGACCGTTGCTGCGCTCGACAGCGTGGTGCCTGGGTACACCGCCGTCAACGTACTGGATGATGCCGATGTCCGGGAGGGCATTAAAGTCTACGGCAACTGGCCGACGATCCCACAACTGTATATTGACGGTGAACTGGTTGGCGGTTGCGACATCATATTGAACATGTTCAATTCAGGAGAGCTGCACAAGCATTTGGGGCTTGATGCGCCGGACCGAACAGCACCGGAAATCACGGTCACAGAAGCAGCGGCTGAGAAAATTCTCGAGTCCATGCAGGGCCACGAAGGCATTGGCCTGCACTTTCAGATCGATGCCAGCTGGGACTCCCAGTTCAACCTGGCGCCCGCCCAGGGCAACGAAATCACAAGCGAGTCCAATGGCATCAAGGTACTGATGGATATCGGCACGGCGCAAAGGGCGAAGGGAGCCGTGATCGACTGGGTTTCAACCATGCAGGGAGAAGGCCTGGCCATTGATCTGCCCCAGGCACCTGAGCCGGTCAGACAGATGACCGTGCAGGAACTGGCTGAAAAAATGAAGGCCGGTGAAATAACGCTGGTAGATGTCCGCGGCGCGGATGATCGCAGCCGGGCATTTATCGACGGTTCACTGGTATTGGACAAGGAAACGATGGAAAAGCTCGAGATCATGCCAAAAGATTCCGGCTTTGCCTTCCTCTGTCATCACGGCAACTCGAGCATGGGTGCCGCGGAGTACTTCCGTAAACAGGGATTCACCAACGTCAGCAACGTGGCGGGCGGCATACACGCCTGGTCAATGGAAATTGACTCCGACGTTCCCGCTTACTGAGTAAATTCTGCAATGGCAGGAGCATGGTCCGAGGGCCGCTCCTGCCTGCGCGGCTCGATATCGACATAACTCGCGGTGCAACGACTGGTCATGGCCGCTGAGGCCAGCACCAGGTCAATACGTAAACCCAGCTTGCGCCGGAACATGTTCATCCGGTAGTCCCACCAGCTCCAGGTACGCTCTTCCTGCTCGAACATCCTGAAAGTGTCGGTCAGACCGAGACCAAGAATCTTCTCGAATGCTTCCCGTTCGGGCGCGCTGCACAGAATTTTCCCTGCCCATTCCTCGGGGTCGTGAACGTCACGGTCATCCGGCGCGATGTTGAAGTCACCCAGCACCACCACGTTCTCGTGTTGCTTCATCTCTTCACCCAGCCAGTCGGTCACCTTATCCAGCCAGTGGAGCTTGTAATCGAATTTTTCCGAACCTACCTCACTGCCGTTAACAACGTACAGGTTGATGACCCGGATATCGCCGATAGTGACCGCCAGAATGCGTCGCTGGTGATCATCAAGACCGGGTATGTCTGTCACCGGGTCACGCGCCGGTTCGCGGCTCAGGACCGCCACCCCGTTATAGGTTTTCTGGCCGGAAAAAACACTATGGTAGCCGGCCTCCAGCAACGCATCGGCCGGGAACCGGTCATCGGTCAGCTTGGTCTCCTGCAGGGCAAGTATGTCCGGCCGGGCGACGGCGTTCCACGCCAACACATGTGGCAACCTTACATTCAGAGAATTAACGTTCCATGAGGCAATTTTCATTCTTCTAATCCATAGCTTTTAAGCAGCGGAGACGACTCCGGCGGGCGGCCGCGAAACGCAGTGAAGGAATCCATCGCCGGCCTGGAAGACCCGACCGACAGGATTTCCCTGCGCAGAGCCTGACCCGTGGCTGCTTCGAAAGGCCCGTCTTCAACAAACCGGCCCCATGCATCTGCCGCCAGCCTCTCGGCCCACAAATAACTATAGTACCCGGCAGAATAGCCGCCACCAAAAATGTGACCAAAACCATTCAAAAAACGATTCCATCCCGGCACCGGGACCACGGCAAGCTGTTCCCTGACCTGATCAATCACGTCCAGCGGGTTTTCCGGGTTTTCCGGGTTGTATTCAAGGTGCAGGCGCATATCACAGATTGCGTACTCCAACTGCCGCACCAGGAACAAAGCTTTCTGAAATGTACGTGAGCGCAAGAGCCGGTCTTTTAATTCCTCTGGCAACGGCGTCTGGTCCTGATAATGTCGCGCGAAACGGGATAGCAGTGCTTCTTCCCAACACCAGTTTTCCAGTAATTGGCTGGGTAACTCTACGGCATCCCACTCAACACCGTGTATACCGTTTACCTGGGGCCAGTCGATCTCGGTCAGCAGGTGATGCAGGCAATGACCAAATTCATGGAACAGCGTTTGAACGTCGTCATGCGTCATCAGGCAGGGCTGCCCGGCCACCGGCGGCGAAAAATTGCACACCAGGTAGGCAACCGGCAACTGGGTGCCCGATTCTACCTGTCGGCGTGACTGGCACACATCCATCCAGGCGCCACCACGCTTGTTCTTACGTGCGAAAAAATCCATATATACGCCAGCAAAGCGCTGGCCTTCACTGTCTTCCAGCCAGTAAAACTGAACATCCGGGTGCCAGGTCACGACTGAGTCGTCAGCCACAAGCTGTACTCCAAACAGTTCACCAACCGTGAAAAACAGAGCTTCGAGCATTTTTTCCAGCGGGAAATAGGGCTTGAGCTCTTCATCAGACAAGTGCAATTCAGATTGCCGAAAACGCTCTGACCAATACGGTACATCCCAGGCCTCTAACGGAAGCGCTGCCCCCTGGCTGGCCGCAAAATCCAATAAGGCCTGGTACTGTTGTTCCGCCGCCGGGTGCGCTTGCTGCACTAACCCCTGCAGGAAAGTGAGCACATGCGCAGGAGAATCCGCCATTCTGCGGGCCAGTGCATATTCCACGTAGTTATCAAATCCCAGGACTTGTGCCAGCTGATGTCTGAGCGCCAGCATCTCCTCGATAATCGGCAGGTTGTCCCACTTGCCTGCCGACGGTCCCTGGTCCGATGCACGGGTCACGTAGGCGGTATAAACCTCTTTCCTCAAGTCGCGATCTTCAGCGTGGGTCATCACAGCTTGAAATGAAGGCGCACCCAGGTCTACCAGCCAGCCATCCTTGCCATCTGCCGTGGCTATGCCCTGGAGCAGGTTAAGCTCCGCCTGAGGCAGCCCGGTCAGGCCGGCAGGATCAGCGAAATGTAGCGTCCAGCCCTGTGTGGCGTCTATCAGGTTCTCGGAGAATTTTGACCCCAGCTTGCTCATCTGCATGACCAGGTCGCGGTACGTCGCCTGGTCCTGCTCGGGGAGGTCGACGCCGGCGAGGTGGAAGTCGCGTAACTCCAACTCGACTATGCGCTGCTGGACCGGGCTCAGATCAGCAAACTCTGCGCTTTCCTTCAGCTGCCGGTACGCTTTGAAAATACCCGGGTGCTGCTGACGCCAGTTCTCATGCTCGGTCAGTTGCTCCAGACCTGCATTGTAGGCTTCGCGCAGCGCTTTGTTATCTGCGACTGAATTGAGGTGGGATACCGGCGACCAGGCCCGGCTGAGCCGATCAGCCGACGCAACTTCTGCCTCCACCATTGGCCAGCCTGCTTCACCGCCCGCCTCCAGCCAGCGCTCAATTCCTTCATGATATTCAAGCAATAGAGTCTTCAAGGCAGGCTCGACATGCTTCGGCCGGATGGCCGGAAAATCGGGTAACCTATGGGATGGTTCAATGTTTTTCAGCGGGTTTTTCATTTGCGATTCGACTTTCATAATATCAACAACAATCAGGCGGCGAATGGTAGCATGGATGCCGAAATCCAATGAGGAATGTCCCATGAAATGGCTGTTGACCCTTGTCCTCCTTGTACCGGCTGCTGCGTTCTCACAAGAGATTCCCGATTCCCCCAGCCCTCCTCCAGCGCAGGCCTGTAGCTCAAAGGAATACAGACAATTCGATTTCTGGATCGGCGATTGGGAAGTCACTGCCGGTGAGCAACCTGCGGGAACCAACTCCATTCACCCGGTCAACAATGGCTGTGCCCTGCAGGAGAACTGGCGGGGTGCGGGCGAAGGTGGCATCGTCGGAACCAGTTTCAATATTTTCGATCAGGCCACCGGACACTGGCACCAGACCTGGGTGGACAGCAGCGGAACCCTGCTGCAACTGGACGGTGGCCTTATAGACGGCGTGATGATATTGAGTGGAGAACGCCCGGCGCGTGATGGCAACGGCATGGTGATGCATCGAATCGGCTGGACGCCCAACCCGGACGGAAGCGTCCGCCAACTGTGGGAGGCCAGCACTGACCAGGGGGAAAGCTGGAACGTGCTGTTTGATGGACTCTATACGCAGGCGCCTACAGAGCCATGAAGCGGAGTAAAACGGGCCTGAGGCGCCTGGTTGATGCCACCGGCAATTCGATCAGCGGAATATGTGCCTGCTGGAAACACGAAGCCGCGTTCCGGCAGAACGTCGCACTTGCCCTGGTGCTGTTTATTGCCTCATTTTTTCTGGCCACATCGGTGGAACAGTGGTTGCTGCTGGTTTTTCCGCTGTGGCTTTTGCTGATCACCGAACTGTTGAATAGCGCCATAGAGAACGTTGTAGACCGCATTGGCAGCGAACTTCATGATCTTTCCGGACGCGCCAAGGACATGGGGTCCGCCGCCGTCCTTTTTTGCCATGGAGTGATCTTAACGAGTTGGATTTCGATCGCCTGGCATAACCTGACATAGGCTACAATAGCCATTGAAGCACCACAGATGAGGCAAGGAATGCAAGGACTCAAAAAGGCTGTTCTGTTGCTGTCACTCGCTCTTTTTACGCTGGCAGCATGTGAAACAAACCCGGTTAAAAAAAGCAGGGGGGAGGCTTTCAAGCAATATGAAACCATCATCCGGTGGAGCCAGTGGGATGCCGCGGCAGATTTTATCTCCCTTGATTACCAGGCAGAACACCCGATCACCCGGCTGGAGATGGACCGGCTACGGCTGTTTCGCGTAACCCAGTACAATCTTCGTGCGGCCAACGTTTTTGATGAAGGTAAGTCAGCTTCACAAACGGTGGAGATCAAGCTGTTCAACAGCAATCAGGGTGTGGAACGAACCATCATTGATGAACAGGAATGGCGTTGGGATGAAGACCGTGAGCGCTGGCTACTGCACAGCGGCCTGCCGGACCCCACCCAGCGCTACTGATCAGCTTTAGAACCCGAAAACACTGAATCCACCGTCTACGGCCAGCACCTGGCCCGTTATATAACTGGCGGCAGGCATACACAGGAATGCAATGGCCCGGGCACACTCCTCCACTTCGCCGACCCGGCCCATCGGGGTCCGTTCCAGCACTTCTTTCTGATAAGCAGGATCAGACAATACCTGGTCCGCCAGCGGCGTCCTGATGTACCAGGGCGCGACCGCGTTCACCCGGATTCCTTCCTGTGCCCATTCAACGGCCAGGTTACGCGTTAACTGAATCATTGCCGCCTTGCTCATGCCGTACGGCGCCCCGGTACGCAAATGCGTCAGGCCGGCTACCGAAGCATTGTTGACGACGCACGAGGGGGTGTCTTGCAAAAGCATGGGATAAAACAGACGGCACATCTCAAAACAGGATTCGAGGTTAGCCGCATGAACCTGCCGGTATTCATCCAGGCTGAGCTCAGACATGCGTTTTCTGATATTGGTACCCGCGTTGTTGATCAGGATCTGCAACGGCAGGCTTTGCGTCTCTGCCAACTTTTTCCGGTCCTGCTCCGATGCTAAATCAGCTGAGACGGCCTCCACCCGGCAAGCCGGGAATTCCTCCACGATGGATTGTTGCGCCTGTTCCAGTCGCGACTCACCGCGGGCAACCAGTACCAGGTTGGCGCCCAGTGATGCTAATTCACGGGCGACCGCCAGGCCGATCCCACTACTGCCTCCAGTGATCAATGCACGGGCGCCATCCAGGCGCCATACCGGTTTATTCGACATCACACAAACAGTGCGCAGCGATGTTCAGTCCTTCGCTGCTGCGGGCCAGCATGCTGAGATCGCTGATTATGCTTTCCAGCAAGGTGTTGTGCAGGCCCTGCACGCCGGACACTCGCAGATCGAAGCGGGAAATTGCGCTGGCGGTCATATTGAACAGGAAATCCTCGAATGGGCTTAACTCCCACTGGTCATACACCACGTGGTAATCAGTTCCGAGGCCGGCAATCCGGGCCGCTGCATCAATCGACTGCTGCAATGTCCCTGTTTGATCGACCAGGCCCCTCTCCTTGGCCTGAATACCGCTCCATACCCTGCCCTGCGCGATTTCCTCCACCTCGGCGCGGGGCATCTGGCGGGCATCCGCTACCAGCGTGATGAAGTCGTCGTACGTGTTCTCTACCGCATACTGGAAAATACGCCTCAGATCCGGATCAAGAGGACGATCGAGTCGTAGTTTGCCGGCCATGGCGGTCGTTCCCACACCGTCGGTGTGGATGCCCAGCTTCTCCAGTGGCCGCGAAAATGTAGGCATGATGCCAAAGACACCGATTGAGCCGGTGATGGTGGAAGGGCTGGCCCAAACCTCGTCGGCGGCCATTGCAATCCAGTATCCACCGGACGCTGCAATGTCACCCATTGAGACTACAACGGTTTTACCCATTTCCCTCAGCGCCTGAATTTCGCGGCGAATTTTCTCGGAAGCAAACGTCTCGCCGCCGGGGCTGTTGATCCGCATGACCACGGCCTCTACTTCCTTGTCTTCAGCCAGTGCGCGCAGTTTCTGCGACATCGTGACTGCACCCACCATACCCTGTGGCTGATTACCGCGGACGATCTCTCCTTGCGCTACAACAACGACGATTTTTCCGGCGGAATCCGAGTGCGCCGGCTTACTGGTCAGCGACAGGTAGCTTTCAAAATTGACCTGCCGGAAGCCCTCACTGCCTTCTCCGGTTGCGCCGAGGCTGGCCAGCGCCAGGTTGGCTTCTGGCCGGTTGATCAGCTGGTCCACCAGTCCCAGCTCAAGGGCGAATTGTGCGAAATCTCCATCCGTGGCCGCAATCCCATCGGCGAAGTGGTTGATGGCATCAGAAAGGTTTTCGAGCGGGATGCCGCGTTGCCGCGAAACGTTTTCAAGGTACTGCTGCCATAGACTGCCGATCCAGAACAGGTTGGCTTCCTTGGATTCCGGTGACATGTCATTGCGGATCCAGGGCTCCATGGCCGATTTGTACTTGCCCACGCGAAACAGGTTTACTTCAACTTCAAGTTTATCAATACCTTCCCGGTAAAACTGGCGATATGTAGAAAACCCGTCAATCCAGACCATTCCCTCCGGATTCAGCCAGATCTCATCGGCCATTGAGGCCAGCAGGTACTGCTGTTGCCCCAGGTTGTCCGCCAGCGCGACAACCGGCTTGCCGGTTGCTTTGAACTCTGCAATGGCGGATTCCAGCTCCAGTTGCGATGCCAGGCCTATCCGTCCCAGGTAGCTCGGATCGATTACCAGCCGCACGATCCTGCTGTCATCGGCAGCCCGACGCACTGAATCCACCAGGTCACGCAAACGCGTTTCGCTGCGGGTCGAGTCGGTTGCCTGCTGCAGCACACGATCCAGTGGCGTGCCACTGTATTGCTCAACCACGTTTCCATAAGGCTGCAGGACCAATGCCGTGTCGGGCTGTATGGTCAGCGTTTCATCGGTGCTGATCACGGCCAGTATCACGATATAGATGATGAACAGGAATACCAGGTTGATGGCAAGTTTCCTGGCGCCGTCAACGACGCGCCAGATACCCCGGAAAAATCTTGAAAAGATCGAACGATTTGAGGACATACGCAATTCCAATGGTTAACCCGGCTATTTTATGAGTCATTCACTATAATTCACAATGCCGAAAGTACCAGTAGCCTCGGACAACGGGCCCTGCCTCGCCAAGTATGGGTCAAATCCGCCAGACCGTGATGGCTACAAAACACAGACCTTCATATAACACACTGTTATTATTGTATATATAAGGATGGCATGAATCCTGCATCTCCATGGGTAGCAATTCGCAAAAAAATACAGGAGATTTAGATGGGAGCCTTTTCTCGCCTTCGTTATGTCATCGCTGCCAATGTCAATTCACTGATTGAGAAAGCCGAAGACCCCGAAAAACTGCTGCGGGCATTGATCCGTGAAATGGAAGACGCCAGCGAAGAAGCCCGCCTGGCCTGCGCAGATCTGCTTGCGGAACAGAAACGCCTGGAGCGCCTTGAATCCCAGCTCGCAGAGGAAACAGAGCAATGGCAGGTCCGTGCCGAGAAAGCCGTTACGGAAAATCGCGACGACCTTGCCCGCGCTGCCCTGAAAGCCAGGGCAGAACTGGCAGCCCGCCACAGCGCTGTTGTCGATGAGCAAGGAAGTGTTCGTGAACGTGTATCGCAGATGGAAACCGACATGGTCACGCTCAAGGCCAAACTGGCAGATGCGAAGTCCAAACTCAAAGGCCTCCAGTCCGGTAAGAAGCCGCGATCTGTTTCCACAAAAAGCGACGAAAAACTGACTCCGGGAGAGCGCAAGATGCGCCGTGCCATGGGTCGCTTTGACCGTCTGCAGTCACAGGTCGACAATCTGGAAGCACGGGTCAGGTCCTATGAAGTCGGAGGGACCGCCGTATCGGCATGGAGCGAATCAACTGCCCAGAACGCAGACCCGCTGATCGAGGAAGAACTGGACCAGCTGAAAAAGCGTGTCGCTGACGCAAACGAAAAACCTGTTGAAGAGACCGCCGGGGAAGCCTGAACGTGAACGCAGCCCGACCTAAAGGATCACTCCTCGCCGGTGTATGCGCCGGCATCGCCCGGACGTTCCAGTGGAACGTCTGGGTGCTTCGTGCCCTGTTCGTAGCTTTCCTGTTGTTCAAGACACTCTGGGCCATCGTCGTTTACGCCGTGCTTGCCCTGGCGTTCAGCTTGATGGACGGCCAGTGGCCCGGCCGCAGAGGATCCGGTGATGAGCTCACCTCGCCCGAATTGTCCGGACGAAATCAGCGCATCAGTGATCTGGAACGCAGGTTCAGGGATCTCGAGGAACAGGACCGCTAGACGATTCCCGCACCCGACGTTTACTGGTGTGGCTTACACGCAGCAACATCAGGCCGGCTGCGACTGTCAGGCCAGCGATCATGCCTACCCACATGCCGGCCGGCCCCATCCCACGGTTGAAGGTCAGGTTATATCCGATCGTCATTCCAACGATCCAGAATGAAATGATCATGTAGAACATCGGTACGCGCGTGTCCTTGTAGCCACGCAGGATTCCCGCAGCGACTATCTGCAGGCCATCGGGATATTGGAATATGGCGGCATACAGAAGCAGACTGGCCGCCAATGGAGCCACCACGAGGTCAGTCGTGTAGATGCCAACGATCAGCCCGGGAAACAGAAACATCGTCGTCGCACTCACCGTCTGGAAGCCGAGCACAATCAGGATACCAATCTGCCCTGCGTAGCGCGCAGCATCCGGCTCGTTCCTTCCAAGGGCATTGCCGACCCGGATGGAAACCGCGCTCGACAACCCCACCGGGATCATGAACATCAGTGCAGAAATATTTATTGCAATCAAATGGGCCGCTGCAGGGACAGGCCCCAGGCGACCGATCAGCAAGGCAGCACCTACAAACAGGCTGCCTTCTACGAAAATGGAAACTGCGATGGGGAGGCCTACTTTGAGTAGTGACCCGATCATGCGCCAGTCCGGCATATCCAGACGTGACATCAAGGCAAACGGCTGGTAGTGGCGATGTTTGCCAATGAACAGCACCAGCAACACAAGTTGCAGCCAGATCACGATCGAGGTGGCATAGCCGCAGCCCACGGTGCCCAGCGCCGGAAAGCCCAGTTTTCCAAACATCATCACGTAGTTAAGCGGAATGTTCAGCAGTGCGCCCGCCACACCGTAAAACATGGTGGGCGTGGTGTTGCCCGTGCCTTCACTGAAAAATCGCAGCAGGAAAACCAGGCACAGCGCAGGTGCACCCCAGGAAACCGCGCGCAGGTAGCCCGCTGCTTCCGGTACGATCACCGGATCAATCCTGAATGCCGTCAATAAGGGCTCACTGAAATAACACAAAATCCAGAATGGGATGCCCAGTGCAATTGCGATCCAGAATGCCTGACGCGTCTGGGCTGCCGCTTCAGACTTCATCTGCGCGCCATCAAGTTGAGCCACACTGGGTTGAACGACCATCAGCGTACCCAGCACGAACATCAGCATTGAAGACCATACCGCACCGCCGATCCCCAGCGCAGCCAGCGAAATTTCCTTGTCCGGCAGCCGTCCTGCCATCACCGTGTCAATGAAATTCATGCTGAAAACCGCCACCTGCCCGATGATCACCGGAGTTGCCAGGCGCATTGTTCTTGCTATTTCAGCCGGGTGATTTTTTGCTTTGGTTATACTGTCCATCCGAAGCCCGGTATTGTACAGGAGAGAGTCCGAATCATGAGTCTGACAGCATTTGTGAGCGGAGCAAGCGGATTTGTCGGCTCGAACCTGGTGCGCGAACTTCACCAGCAGGGCTGGAACGTCCATGTACTAGCCCGTACAACCTCTTCGCTGGAAGAAATCGAGGGCATCCCGGTCAAGCTTCATCATGGCGACCTAACGGATGCGAACTCCGTGATCAACGCCATGCCGCAAGATGTGGATGCGGTGTTCCACGTAGCAGCCAGCACCAATTTCTGGTCGCGTAATAACGACGCCCAAAATAAGGTAAACATCGACGGCACGCAAAATATGCTGGATGCTGCAGTTTCAGCGCAGGCCGGGCGCTTTGTCCATACCTCCAGTTTTGCCACCTGGGGTTTCAAAGACACTCAATTAACCGAACAGAGTGAGCGAACTGACAGCACCGACTGGATCAACTATGTTCGCAGTAAGCACCAGGGTGAAATGCGGGTGGAGGCGGCCGTGCGGGAAGGCAGAATAGACGCTGTTATTCTCA
>CAYUBS010000047.1:0-19176 GCA_964443145.1 uncultured Wenzhouxiangellaceae bacterium
GAATCAGACAAAAACATCACGGGTGTGAAAGATTTCAGCGCCAAAGGATTTTCCATCAAAGCTGAGGCTCCGTTTCAAAACGAAGTCAAACAACAGGGGATTGTAATCCCGGATGGCCGACAGGATTTCAGATTGATCTTTGCGGATAAAGCCACTGCGCTCCAGTTGTTTCAGGGAAAATAGTGGCAGAATGCCGGGTAGGGGGTAATCGGAGCCATTGAGCAGACGTGGGTGCCAATCCTTTCTGCCCAGCAGGGTTTTCAGCGCAATTCCATAGCGGTTAATCTGGGTGACTGCCGAAACCTCGCCATACAGCAACCCTTTGTAACGTGGTTCATCCATCATCCGGGAATAGAGGTCAAAACAGGAAACCATCGGGCCGTCCGGACCCTTATCCAGGTCCGGCCCTTCACCCAGCGAGGCACAGTGGGCGACGATGACCCGCACACCGCGATCTAATGGTCGCCTGAGACGCAGAGGGTTCCCAAAGTCTTCGGTGTTTCCACCATGAACAGCGAGTTCCGCTCCTGCATGCACCAGCAAGGGAATCTCCAGTTCGGCTGCAACTTCGTAAAACGGGTCACACAAAGCCGATGCAGGGTCCATACCCTGGGCGGGTGGAAGCCACTTAACCGCCCGGGCACCCTTACTGGCCGCCTCACGAAGTGCACTTACGGCGTCGTGCCGATAGGGATGAATGGAGGCAATCCACTCAAAACGGTCTGGATTCTCCAGCGCGCGATTTGATGCATATTCGTTTGGGGTATAAAACGCACTGGCCTCCGGCTTGCGTTCCCCGTTCTCGTCATGGAAATAGTCAAATGCCAACAACATCAATTTCACACCAGCGGGGAATTGATGCAAAAGTCCGGACAGGCGTTCGATGTAGGTTTCGTCAGACTGGCCGGCGTCCGGGGTGCAACTTGCATTGAAGTAGAAAGCACGCTGTATCCATTGCATCGGGTGTTTCATGCTCTGCATATCTGGATTCACCCACAAGCCCGATCCGCTATCGCCGGTACCGATGAGATGAACGTGACTGTCCCACACACGGGCGGGATCGATTCCTTCCCAGGCAGACTCGACGAGCTCATGCTTCAATAATGAATCCGGTACCGGTTCTGTAAGACAGGGATTGATGATTCCATCTTCAGGCCAATGTCGATATGCCATTCCGGCAAGGCCCAGGCCAGCAAGACCCAACACCATTTTACGTCGACCCATTCTGTTGTTTTCGGGCATGGTTAATCAGGAAGGGTGAAATGGAAAAAGCATCGGTACGACAATCAATGTAACAACATAGGTCAACAATAACAGTGGTACACCCACCTTAACAAAGTCCATGAACTTGTACCGGCCGGGGTCAACCACCAGCGTTACAACCGGTGTCGATATTGGCGTTGAATATGCAGCCGAGGCAGCGATCAACACGGCGAGGGCAAGAGGATAGGGCGATACACCGATTGCACCAGCGGCGTAAATGGCTATAGGTGCAACCAGTACAGCAGAGGCCGCATTCGATAGCACCAGGCCAAGACCGGCAGTGAGGAAAAAGATCATGCTCAGCATCATGTAAGGTCCGGAGTCCCCCATCATATTCATCAGCGCGTCCACAACGAGCTGTGTGCCTCCGCTCTTATCCAGAGCGTCAGCCAATGGCAGCATGCCCGCAACCAGCACCAGGCTGCTCCAGCTAATGGCCCGGTAGGCATCCTCCATAGTCAGGCATCTTGTGAACACAGCGGCGAGTGCAGCCATCATCAGCGTAGGCACCAGCGGCAGAATATCGAATACTGTAAGCAGCACCATGGACACAAGTATTGTGAGTGCCACCGGCATGCGGCGGTAGGACGGTACAATCTCGGCATGTTCGCTGGGAAGCTCGGTCACTACGAAGTCATGGGTTTGTTGCTCTAGTTGATGGATTTTGGACCAGGGCCCCACCACGAACAGGCTGTCCGCTGAGCGCAACTTCAGATCCTTGAAATCAGCAATCGGTTGATTGTTACGGCGCAAGCCGAACACATGAACATCATTGTTGGAGCGGAAGTTAGAGGATCGCAGCGATTTGCCGATTAATGTTGATTGGGGGTGTAACAGCACATCGGCACCACTCAGTTCCCACAACCAGCGCTGTCGATCCCGGCTATTTTTCGGTTTTTGGGTCATTGCCTGCTCAGTTGCGAGGCGATCACTGTCTTCAGGCTTGCCTACAACCAGCAAGCTATCACCTGCTTGCAACTCTTTGGCGGGAGAGGGTGAGGCTATGCGTACCTCGCCAGTGGCTGCACGACGGGCTATGCCGAGTATTCTCACGCTGTATTGGCTTTCAAGCATGGTTTCAGCGATGGTTTTACCGGACAGCGGGGAGTTGTCATCGATTCTCAGGTGATAGTAATCCTCACCCATTCGGTAGTCATTCCATAGATCATCAATAGAACGGCTGTGCTTCTTCGTGACCGGCATTTGTATTTCGCTGGAAAGCATACGTCGTCCAACGAGCAGCATATAAACGATGCTAACGATCAATACGGTAAAACCAACCGGAGCGAAACTGAAGAAACCGAAACCGCTAAATCCTGCTTCCTTGAGCTCTTCATGCACAATGATATTTGGTGTGGTTGCAATCAAAGTCAGCATGCCGCTGATAAGAGCGGCGTACGACATGGGTATCAGCATTCGCGACGCATTGAGATTGGTTTCGGCCGCAATACGCATTACGATTGGGATAAAGATGGCAACAATAGCTGTCGAACTCATCACAGAACCCAGTATTCCTGCGCTGAGCATGATCAGGATAAGCAACTGAGTCTCATTGCTGCCACCTTTTTTTAAGATCCAGTCACCCACTGCACGTGCCACGCCGGTGCGGGCCAGCATTTCACCAATTACGAGAAGGCTGGCAACCATTATGACAACCGAACTGCTAAAACCAGCCAGCGCCTCGCCGATGCTTAGTACGCCGCTGAGCATCAGCGAAATCACCACGCGAACGGTTCGAGAAAGCTACCCTCACATACCTTACCTACGTACAGGAGCACCCAGAAGGTTTCGCAGTGCTACTACGGGACCAGCCGGCGCGAGGCCGTGAGATGCCGGCCCTGATGTACGACCTGGCAGATCGCATCAGTCATGTTTTCACCGAGCAATTTGGTACGGCCGGTTACGATTCAAAAACAGCGCCCATATACGCTCACGCTCTGGTAGGGATGGTCGCTTTTGTCGGGCAATGGTGGACAGAAAGCCGCAAGCCGCCGCCTGTTGAAACCGTGGCCAGCCACATTGCTGCACTGGCGTGGATGGGACTGCGCCACCTGCCCAAGCGACCAACCTTGACCGACAGCTGTTACCCGCCACTCTCCGCTGACTGAGCCCGTTTATGGATCAAGGTTTTCATACACTGCCCGAAAAGCAGTGGTACCAGGCTCATGGCCAGAACCAACCCCCAACCCTTCAACCCCGGCGTTTGGAGGCCGAGGACCGTTGAGAAAAGGGGCACATAAAGCGCCAGCAGGATCAGGCCGGAGCATAGTGCGAGTGCAGCCCAGATCCAGGGGTTGCGTGTTATCTCATTGCGAAAGATGCCAGCTTCATCAGCCCGCATATTGAAAACGTGCCATAGCTGCGCGAACGCGAGGGTCAGGAAAGAAATGGTGACAGCACTGGCCGGATCCAATTCCAACCAGCGTTCAGCCAGGATCAGTGCTCCCAGTACTGAAACAGTAAAAGCCACACCATAAGCCGCAATGCGAAGCCAACGCTGGCGGCCAAGAATCGGTTCGCGTGGATCACGCGGTGGTTTTTTCATGATGTCTGCCTCGCCCTGACTCACGCCCAGGGCCAGGGCGGGAAAAACATCGGTCACGAGGTTCAGGAACAGAATTTGCAGCGGCAGTATCGGCAGGGTTGTACTCAGTAGTGCTGCCAGTCCGACAATCATGACTTCGCTAACGTTACATGACATCAGGTACAGCACGAAAGTACGTATGTTGGTGAAAATCGCACGGCCTTCGCGGACTGCGGCAACAATGGATGGAAAAGCATCATCCTGCAGAACCATGTCGGCCGCCTCACGAGCGACCTGGGTCCCGCGCATACCCATGGCGATGCCTATGTCAGCCTTTTGAAGTGCAGGTGCATCGTTGACGCCATCACCGGTCATCGCCACGATTTGCCCGGCTTCCTGGTGCAATTCGATCAGGTCAAGTTTTTGCTTTGGACTGACTCTGGCGAACAGGCGCGTACTCAATTGCTGTTCACGCTCGCCCTGGCTCATCAGTTGCGGCGGCTTCATGTCCGATCCGTGCACAATCGGTGCTTCACCGGTGCTGACGAGCCCAAGTTCTCGGGCAACACTGAGAGCTGTCACAGCCTGGTCGCCGGTAACCATGATCACCTCGATACCAGCGCGATGGCATTGTTCAATCGCGTCCCGGACATCCCGGCGAGGCGGATCGTCCATGCCGACAAGGCCAATGAAAGTGAGATCTTCATAAGGCGCCAGGTCCGTGCTCTCTGTTTCGCGTGTTGCCATTGCGATCACGCGCTGTCCTGTGGCAGCCAGTTCCTCGTTGCGCTGCACCCACCAGGACCTCCCGGCCTCGTCAATGGGTTTTGATCCGGACCCGGTAAGTACGTGCGTTGAAGCAGCCAGCACAGTTTCCGGCGCTCCCTTCACCGCCAGGCGGTATGAGCCTCCCGCGCAGTGGAAGGTGGCCATCATCTTCACGTCCGAATCGAAAGCCTCTTCACGTACTTCCGCCTGTTCAGCCAGCAGGCTTGCACGTTTCAACCCTGCCGCAGCGCCTGCACTGAGCAGTGCAATTTCCAGCGGATCACCAACGGCATCCGGATATTTGCCTTCATGACCACTTCCGAGCTCAGCGTCGTTACACAACACAATCGTTTCCAGCCCCGCGCGCAGCAATGGATCCATTGTGATATCGACTGGGCTGTCTTCCCTCATAAAAGGCTCAGACTCGCCGAGCTTGAACTCGACCGTTCCTGATTGCAGAACGATAGTATCCACCGTCATCCGGTTTTCTGTCAGGGTGCCGGTCTTGTCCGTGCAAATCACGCCTGTGGCTCCGAGGGTCTCGACCGCAGACAATCGATTAATCAGCGCATGACGTCGAGCCATGCGTTGCATGCCCCGGGCCAGGGCTATTGTTGCCACCACCGGCAGCCCCTCCGGGATGGCTGCGACCGCTAGCGCCAGTCCAGTCTGTACCATCAGCAGAAAATCCTTGCCGGCCATGATGCCGCTTAGTGTCACCAGGGCCGTTACAGCCAGCGTCACCCAGATCAGGCGTCGCCCGAGTTGATCAAGGCGCTTCTCCAGCGGGGTGGCCTTTTCTTCGGCCGTCGCTACCAGGGTGGAAATTTCTCCCAATTCGGTTCGCATGCCGGTTGCGACGACAATTCCGGCCCCGGCGCCCCGGGTCACTGCGGTGCCCTTGTAAAGCATGGAGCTGCGTTCCGCGAGCAATGCGTCCAGGGATACCGGGTCGCTGCTTTTGTTGACCGGCAGACTTTCGCCGGTGAGGGTTGATTCATCCGCTTGCAGTTTGGAGGCCTCGACAATACGCAGGTCGGCAGTGACCATGTCTCCACCTTCGAATACGATCACGTCACCGGGTACCACGTCCGTGGCAGCAACTTCGCGCACCTGTCCTGACCGGCGTACCCGCGTTGTCACGTTACTGAGGGCGTGGAGGGCCTCCATCGAGCGCACCGCGCGCAATTCGGTAAAGAAGCCGATAGTCGTGTTGAGTATGATCACCACGACGACCGCCCATCCCGCCAGGATTTCACCAAATACGAAACCCACAGCAGCGGCTGCGAGCAACAAGCCGACAATCAGGCTTTTGAACTGGGCGGTAAGTACGTTTACGGTGCTGCGCCTGGCATGCTGGCGCAGTCTGTTCGGGCCGAATCGCTTGCGACGGCCCAGGATATCTGCCGATAGAAGTCCTTCGTTAACGTCAACTTCAAGTATCGAAGAAACGTCCTCCCAGGGTTCAGACCAGGGTCGCAGGACTCGCCCGGCGTTCTTTGTAGCCATACTTCCTGTTTATCACAATATCAAGCAAACGTCCGGAAAATATCCTGACTTCGATTATGCTTGTGATAGGGGCAAACAGGGCCTGTGTCCCGTCAGCGATAGTCGGACACACATTCGCCGAGTAACTCGCCAAGCTCATCACGTGTGTTTGGAATTTTTTGCTTCAGCCAGAGTTCATGGTGTTCAGAGCCTTCCCGCAGCATCTTCGCATTGCATTCTGGACAACGTTCTTCCTGGCACGGCACGCCGTGCCGATGAAGCACGGTTGTGTTGCATTTGGGGCAAATGCACGTCCCTCCACGTCCCATCATGTGCTGACATTCCTTCTTGCTCATCCTGGCTATCTCCTTACTGATTTTTCTGATGAATCAAGACTTACGAAAAGCAAATTTCACTATATGCATGATACTCTCAGAAAGCGTAAGAGTAACCATTTGAGCTCGCTTATCGGAGCGCTCATGATGCTTGAGGTGGCTTACTATTCATAGAAAACGGAATAAGGCGCTTGGGCTTCCAGAACTGATTGCTATCGCATTGGGTGGGATGATCGGGGGCGGTATATTTACGGTCCTGGGTATCTCTGTCTCTCTCATTGGTGTTTACACACCACTTGCAATCATTCTGGGTGGGTTAATAGCCGCTTTGGCAGCATACTCGTATATAAAACTTGGTGTCTTTTACCAGGACGAAGGCGCTACTTATTCATTTTACAAGAGGACATTTCCAAACTCACCTTTTGCGGCTTCACTGATCGGTTGGTGGGTCATATTCGGCTATATCAGCACACTGGCGCTCTACGCATACACGTTTGCTTCATATGCAATTAGCGGATTTGATTTTGCGGAAAACGAATGGGTCCGCAGATCCGTCGCCGGAGCAATTATCTTATTCTTCACGCTCATTAACGTCTGGAGCGTTCAGGGCATGGGAAAAATTGAAGATTTTTTGGTTTACACAAAATTGCTCATTCTGGCTGTGATCTCATTTATGCTCATTAATAACAGCGGTACGACCTTGCCAACACTAGTACGAGATGGAGATGATGCGAACGTGTTTTCGATTCTGGTTGTGGCGTCTCTCACATTTGTGGCTTATGAGGGATTTCAGCTTGTAATCAATGCGGTTGGCGAGATGGAAAATCCCGATAAAAACATTCCCAAAGCCATCTATACCGCCATATTACTTGCGATCCTGATTTACTCCACAATTGCACTAGGCGCCATCCTGGCAATTCCATTTGAAGATATCGTTAAAAACAAGGAATATGCGCTGGCTGCTGGCGCAGATTCAGTGCTTGGTCACTGGGGAACTGGTCTGGTAATAGTAGGTGCATTGTTCGCGACAAGCAGTGCAATCAGCGGGACGTTATTTGGTGCATCGAGACAGATGGCTGTCATTGCCAAAGATGGTTATTTCCCGGCGATTTTGGCAAAGAGGAAACGCCGTATTCCAGTCCATTCCATTGTTGCGATGTCCACATTGGCATTCTGTCTGGTTCTTGCAGGCAACCTGGAAGTGTTTCTCGAATTTGGCAGTGTGACATTTTTATTGGTGTCACTGTTAATGGCATATGCGAACTTCAAGATTCGTAGACAAACCAACTCATCTTCGATAGTGACCATGCTGGCTTTGGTGAGTCTCGCCATGGGTACGGTGCTCATCATTTACTTCATAGCCACAACCCATATAAATCAAATATTTTTTATTGGTGGTTTGTACATTTTGCTTACCGTGAGCTCCTGGTTATTCTCACAAAGATGGTGGAAGTAAGTTCAACGCTAACTGTGACCTGGAGAGAATGGTAATGAAAACCAGACCGAGCAAGCACTACCGCCTCTGTGTAGGCGGGCTTACGGCCTTGTACGCACTCTGGTGGTTTTTTCTTGCAATCGAACCTTCCTATCGCAATGACTGGATACTCGAAAACATGCTCCTGTTGATCGCAGTACCGCTGCTGTTGTGGATTCAGCGCCATGCCCCACTTTCTTTGACATCCTGTACATTGATCTTCGCCTTCCTCTCAATGCACTCGCTCGGTGCACATTACACCTACTCCGAGGTACCGTACGACAAGTGGATGCAGGCGCTTGGCGGCACCAGCGTCAGCACATTGACCGGCTGGCAACGTAACCATTATGACCGCCTCGTTCACTTGTGCTTTGGGCTGTTTTTGGCCTATCCAGTGCGTGAACTGTTGCTGCGCAAAGTTAAGTTACCAAAAGCCCTCGGCTACATTTTTCCCGTGACGATCCTGATGGCCGCTTCATCGATCTACGAGATCATCGAATGGACTGCCGCCATGGTTTTCGGCAGTGATCTCGGGATGGCCTATCTCGGAACTCAGGGTGACGTGTGGGATTCACAAAAAGATGAGCTCATCGCGATGATCGGCTCGATCTTAGCGATGGTTTTCACCGCGATCAGGCGGTAACTGCATAATTTGTCTGTCACTACTTTCCTGGCTTCGCTTCCCAGCCAAGAACGGTTCGTATCCTTTTTTCCAACGAATCCAGGGGCATTCCAACCAGATCGAGGTTCAGTTCATCCGTTACCCTGGCAGACAGCGACTTACTCATGTGCTGGCGCAACCGTCCCAGTGTTTTCGGGTCAGCGAAGACGGCCAGGCGTTCAAAAGCATTCATGCCTGCCGCCTGCTCAAGCTTTTCAACCAGTTTCCTGGAAAACGCATGCTTGGCCCGGTCGTGCGCATCGGAACGCGGTACCTTGGAATGACTGGATGGTCCTTGCACGTGGAAGGAGCGGCCACTGGCATCTGACATCAATTCCCGGCTGGGCTGGTGCTGGCTTTCGGAAACCAGCTCTTGTATTTCGTGGAATTCAGCAGGTTTTCTGCGCAGTTCAATGATGCGCGCCTTACCGCTGTCTGCCACCAGAACCCAATAGTTGGACGAAGCATTATTCATGGAAAAACCTCCAGGCATCAATACTATCTGCATAGCATGTAACAGCGCCTTTGCGTTTGACGTGCATCAGTCATTGTGTAGATAATTGGACCGTGCAGACCGCTCTTCTGCGTGGACTGCACGACCATGGAAAGCTCTGCAGGAGCAGCGGAATGCATAAAAAACTACTGGAACTGACCGTTGGCGTCGCGCAGGCAGGTGAAAACGTGCTCAGCGAATATGACCCAAAGCAATTGTATGCATTTCGTGTCGGCGTCAGGCGCATACGCAGTATTCTGAAGCAGATCGACAGCCATCGTTCACGACGCTACCGCAAGATTTGGGGCGGTTTTGCAGCAGTCACGAACGATGCCCGGGATTGGGACATCTTCCTGCAGACTGCAGAAAAACTGCTTTTCGCTGCACAGTACCGGGAATTCGAAAAGCTAAACCGGGAGCGGGTTCGCAACAGCCACGAAGCGGTGATCGAATTGCTCCACTCCATGCACTGGCAACGGCATCTCGATGAATGGAAAGGTGTCCTGGACCAGGCTGATGAGCAAGTGGGTGGGACCAGCCACAGCCATGCGTCTCTCGATCTGGCGCTGGCCACGGCCTGGTTGGCCCTCGAGCGCGCCCTGGCAGTTAACGATGACCATAGCTGGCACAAATTTCGTATCCGGGTAAAGGATGTTCGTTACGTGGCGGATGCCGGCAACAACGACTCGGCGGACGGGGAGTATGTTTCCAGCGTCATTGAATCGTGCAAGCAACTGCAGACCCTGCTGGGTGACTGGCACGATACAGTCGTCCAGTTGAATCTGCTCGAAGAACTGCAAACAGCTACGGTTCACTCCAGGCTCAAAAAAGTGGTTTCGGAACGCAAGCAGATGTTCCTGGCACAAACACGCGATATGCTGGCGGAGCACCCACTTTTCGCCACGGAATCCCCGGCATCGTCGTAAGGGACCCCCGCGCAAAAGCAGCAAATAGGTGATGATGCCTTCAGGGAATTCATGCAGCACCATGCCTGTGGCGAAGCAGATGAAATAGATACTGTATTTTCGGCCCCACGCTTCAAAATGGCTAATGGTGTAAATGCCAATTGCCGTCACTAATGCCGCCAGTGAACTCGCACCCAATGCCGTCCAGAATGTGCTTTCCATGTTATTTGCTCTGGAGCGCCCGTTGTCGGCGCTTTCCGCTCCGTAAGTCCATTACTCGGTGGTTTATCCGCCACTACGATGTGGATATGTCAGAAGCCCTGGAACCAGACTCCAACGCCTATCCGGACTTCAACAGTTTTTTTACTCGCGCGTTGCGCCCCGAAGTACGCCCCATCGCTCAGGAAGCAGGGCATATCTGTTTCCCGGCCGATGGTGCGACAAGCCAATTGGGCGATATTCAGGGGGAGCAGATATATGGTGTAGGCGGGTGAAATTGCTCCGCCGCGGGGCAAGCGAATCAAGGTGACGAGTTACGACGCCGCTGATATCCCATACACGACCTACATATTTTGATCATTCGGCCATTGCCGGTGATCATTGCGCTGGCCGCGTTGCCTTTCTCGACTTTTATACAACCGTTTTAACAAAGGAATTATTCATTTAGTAGAGCTCCGCTCTTAGGTGTTGTTAAACGCGTTCCAGGAGCCTGTCGGCTTTCCCTCGCTTCGATCGGTTAAGTCCGACAGGCTCCTAGGGTAGATCACACAAATTGTATTCTTTACAGAAGGATATGAACCCGGCCTCGAAGTAGCCTTTGCCCAGCACGTAATCAGTATAGTGCCTGGCCAACGCTTCATTACCATCAATTATGGCTAGCCGAGCGGCCTGATTAGCGTCCGGACAGCTCTCTACTTCAGCCGGTTCTGACAGGTAGCCATCCAGCAGGCTCTCAATTTCAAGCGCCGATTCATTACCGAACTGCTGCCAATATGCAAAGTAGGCATAAGCAAGACCGACCAGGCTATTCCTGTACCCCGGTTTTTGACGAACCAATTCAGCGAGGTCCTTGGCCGCTGCCTTGATCAGGGCTTTTCCTGGCTCAATATCGCCCCGTTCGAGCATTAATTTGCCATAATCCAGCCGGAAAAAAGCTGCTTCGATGGACATCAGGTGATCAGTGCCATCGGCAGCTTCACTGAGGGCCAGCATGCGATTTGCTATGGAACCGATGAGCTCCCAGGCCTCTTCTTTTCTACCCATGGCTTGCAGCTGCCTTGCCAAACGCTCTGTGCGGTAAAGTAGTTCCCACTCCAGATCAGTATTATCCCGTTCATCCTGGTGCAGCAGCTGCAAAATATCACGCGCTTCTTCGAAACTTGAAACAGCTGCATCATTCAGACCAATTTGCTGTTGTACACCCGCCAATCCAGTCAACGTGTAGGCCAGTTGCTGTCTTTGTTTTGGCTCTTCCGGATGTTCCAGTGCCAGCTCTCGTCGAAGGTCTACGGATTGCTTGCGTGAATCGAAAGCGTTGCCCAACTCGCACTTCAACAGCCAGGCATCTGCCAACCAGGCAAAAGCAGTGACCAGTTCGTCACGGTAGGTTAAATTGGCAGGATCCAACACGAGTGCCATTTGATTGTATTGGATAGACGCCTGGATCAGTTGCAGTGACTTGCTGGCATCCGGATTGGGCCTGGATTGCTCCAGTGCACCCAGGTTCATCAAGGTGTAGGACAGCTCCATCACGTAAGTGGCGTTATTCGGTTCTGCATTGACCAATCTTCGCGTTACCGCTCCATAGCGGGCCCAGGCTTCCTCGGTCAGATCCATTTCACCCATTCGCCAATATATTTCACCCACATAGAACTCAGCCTGACCGAGTTCGAACAAGGCGCGCGGAGTGTCACCTTCTCGTTGGTGCAATTCTATGATGGCGGCGCGCGATTGCTGGTATGCGCCCATGGCTGCCTCAATGTCTCCGAGTCTTCCATACTCAGAACCGGCATCCCGCCACTGCAAAGACTTCTCAATCAGCTCGTCTTCGTCCAGCTTTTCGAAATCCAGTTCCTGGCGAAATTTCTGCTGATTCTCATCGTCAGCTGCCACCAACTCCAAGCCCTCAATCGGGGCCAATCGCTTGAGATCACCCAACATGTAACCCAGTAGCTCTTCTGTATTCGTACGCTGCGCCTGTGCTGAAGCGCGCGTCGCCTCCTCGGTGTAGACCAACCAGCTTATTACTGAAACCAGCAACAAACTGACCAGAGAATAAACAACTCGATTTCGGGTTTGTCTTTGAGCATCACGACGGCGAAGTTCATCAAGCCGGATGCCGAGAATTCCAGCGACGATTTTCAGCAAGGACAACCGTTTGCCATCGGCATACTTGCGCACATCGGCCGCCAACGGCTCTTTGCTGCTGCCATCCGGCATTTCCAGTAAAGCAGGTGAGAAGCATGCTTCTGTCGGATCACTGGCCTGCGGATCGCCATCTACAATCAAGGCGAGAGTTCGTTCACCCTGGCCCAACTGTCGAAAATACCGAATTTCCTCCGCTACCCACCGTGATGCCGCAGCTGCGGGTGAACAGATAACAACCATAGTTTCGGAGTTGGCTAACTCACCCTTGATTTGGGACGTCAGGTCGGAAGCTGAGGAGAGATCTTCCCGATCACGGAAAACCGGGTTCAGGCGAGCAGGAATGGGGCCAAATGCACCCTGGGTGCCGACCAGGCGCTTGGGCACGCGGTACTTTTCAAGTGAATGCTGGAGCCACCGGGCCCACGATTCGTCCCGGTGGCTATAACTTATAAAAGCTTTGTAATGCGGCGATGTCATAGCGCCACACTATACTGCAGGAGTCGTTTCCTTAGCGAGACTACCTTCTGCCGCCGTTACCGATACCCGGATCAGCCACCAACTCCTTTCCATCCGCACACCGCTTGGCGGTTATCCTGTAGTAAGAATTTTGCCTGCCATTAGCGTTTACCGATCCGAAACAAAAGCCTATTTACATGCGCCCGCAGGGTGAGCCACAGGATGTGGCGAATCAATCCTGTCGGGGCCGCTCTCGCACATCCGTGTGCTTCGCGGCACCGGTGCATCCTGCACATTGCGCGCCAAATTATTAAAAAAGGCCACCAAATAGGTAGCCTTTTTTAATATGGCTTATTTGCTTCAAAACTGTTCACTTGTAATCCGCATCAGCGATCGTGGATTGGCCATCATGGTTTTCCCGAGTGCTTTGGTTCTTGGGAATATATGATCAAAGTAGAATTCAGCGGTTCTGACTTTGGCGCGATAAAATTCGATGTTATCCGGCTTTTCTGCAATTTTTTCATTGGCTTTCTGTGCCATCATGGCCCAAAAATACGCCATGGTCACGTAACCCGAATACATCAAATAATCAACGGAAGCGGATCCTATTACGTCGCGGTTTTTTCGTGCCCTCAAGGCAATTAGCAGCGAGTAACGTTGCCAATTCACCACTGCCTTGCTTAAGGGAAAGATGAACTTGTTCATTCGGAATTTATGTTCATTATTTGAAATGACGCTGTTGTTTCTGCAAAAACCCAGGATTTCCCTGGTAAAAGCTTTAAGTGGCTTTCCATGCTGCAAGAGTATCTTACGCCCGAGAAGATCAAGCCCCTGGATGCCTGTTGTGCCTTCGTACAGTGTTGAAATACGTGCATCCCGAACAATTTGTTCAAGCCCCCACTCTTCAATATAGCCATGTCCGCCGAGCACTTGTAAGCCATGGTTGGCTGATTCAAAGCCAACTTCAGTCAGGAAACCCTTCAGAATAGGGGTGAAAAATCCCAGCTTGTCATCAATATCTTTGCGTTCTTGCTCGTCATCACACTGTCTCAGTTCATCAGCCAGTTTTCCGGCGTGATAAACCATGGCCCTGCCACCTTCTGAAATGGCTTTTTGGGTTAACAGCATTTTCCTGACATCAGGATGAACAATGATCGGATCAGCCACTTCTTCCGGAAACTTCTTTCCCGACAAAGATCGCATGGACAAGCGCTCTTTGGCGTAGGGTAACGAGTTCTGATAGGCCAATTCAGAATGACATAGCCCTTGAATTGCGATACCTATCCTGGCGGTGTTCATATAGGTGAACATGTATTCCAGACCCTTGTTTTCTTCACCAATCAAGTAGCCTTTTGCATTATCAAAATTCAGAACGGTGGTGGACGATGCTTTTATCCCCATCTTGTGTTCAATAGAGCCACAGCTCACCGAATTGGGGTCACCCAAAGATGAGTCTTCATTGACCAGGATTTTTGGTACTAAAAACAATGAAATGCCACGGGAGCCTTTTGGTGCATCAGGCAATCGCGCCAGTACGATATGAATAATATTTGAGGTCAGATCATGTTCACCCGCAGAAATGAATATTTTGCTGCCGGTGACGCTATAGCTACCATCGTCTGCGGGCTCTGCCCGGGTACGGATCAGTCCCAGATCAGAGCCACACTGGGCTTCTGTCAAGCACATGGTTCCACTCCACGTGCCCTGGGTTAGTTTTGTCAGGTAGGTTTTCTTCTGTATTTCGCTGCCATGCTCAAGCAGGGTGTTCATTGCGCCCAGGCTAAGGCCCGGGTACATGGACCAGGACCAGTTGGCAGTACCAATCATCTCCGTAACGATCAAACCAATGGAGGGCGGCAAGCCCTGGCCGTCATATTCAACAGGGTGGGAAATTCCCTGCCAGGCCCCATCAACGTATTTTTGATAGGCCTCCTTGAAGCCTGCGGGCGTTGTAACTTTTCCTTGTTCCCAGTTACAACCTTCCCTGTCGCCACTTTGATACAGCGGAGCCAATTCCGTTGTACAAAATTTGGCGCATTCGGTCAAAATCATATCGATATCGTCAGGTGTAACATCCTGATAGTCAGGATAATTTTGATAATGACTGTGGATATCCAATAAATCGTTCAAAACAAACTTGATATCTTCAATTGGCGCCGTGTACTCAGTCATTACATTTTCTCCATTTCCATTTCGTTAATAGCAACTTGCAAAGGTCATCCGTGGGTAGTGTGGGTGCCCGTTCGAGACTTTTTCCGGCCAATTTTGCGTGGCTTCGGTGTCAGCCAGGGCGTACCTACTACGTAAATCATGGCTCCCATGGCTATTGCTAAAAATGTGTATACAAGGGCATAGGAAATCATCTTCAATCCTCCATCTGGACTTGACTTACAATTTGATTAAATCACTTCAATATAGAGTAATCACCCTAATAACTTACCCCTACGTTACCGTAGGTTACGATAGCGTAGGTTACGGTAACGTAGTATTGTTGTCAATATGAGAAAAAAGAAAGAATATTCGGGGCGGCTTACCGCTGTTGCCCGACGCGCACAATTGATTGAGGTTGGGCGTGCCGTATTTGCCGAGCAAGGTTATGAGGCAACTTCCGTCGAAGAGATCGCAGCGCGTGCAAAAATCTCAAAACCCATCCTGTACGACCATTTTGGTGGCAAGGAAGGCTTGTACGCGGTAGTTGTTGATCGTGAGGTGGAATATATCCTCAAAAACATCGCTGAGGCCGTCAGTTCAGGATCACCACGCGAACGGTTCGAGAAAGCTACCCTCACATACCTTACCTACGTACAGGAGCACCCAGAAGGTTTCGCAGTGCTACTACGGGACCAGCCGGCGCGAGGCCGTGAGATGCCGGCCCTGATGTACGACCTGGCAGATCGCATCAGTCATGTTTTCACCGAGCAATTTGGTACGGCCGGTTACGATTCAAAAACAGCGCCCATATACGCTCACGCTCTGGTAGGGATGGTCGCTTTTGTCGGGCAATGGTGGACAGAAAGCCGCAAGCCGCCGCCTGTTGAAACCGTGGCCAGCCACATTTCTGCACTGGCCTGGATGGGACTGCGCCACCTGCCCAAGCGACCAACCTTGATCGACTGAGCGGCAGGATGCGGCGAAACAAACTAAACGGGAAGCTTAGTATTCGTTATTAAAAGCTTGCCTGACCTCTTGTTCAGCCTGGCCTATTTCAGATTCGTTCATCCAATCAAAATGACTATTACGTTTGGTTTTAGACAACTTGCCTTGATTCTGATGGACAACTCGAATGAACAGTTCCAGGCTATGATTCGGCCAGTCCATGAACTGGTTTAAACTGTTGTAGGCACGATCAAATCCTATTAAGTATTCGATTTCCTTCGGCAAATCTTCCTCAAGCGTTCGCTTCAACGCGTGATAAAGGAATTCAGCCTGGAGTGTTGCGTCAAAAAATCTGAAATATACTGAATCGTTGCCTGTTGCCGGGAAAGTCGGGTCATCCGGGTTGTAGTCTGTAAGGTCTCGCATCGGTCGTGAGAAGGCTTCTAGTACATCTATATACTCATCTAAATTGGCAAGAATGACAGCAGATACGGGAAGAATTATTCCTCGGGGTGTGAATCTGGTTCGCGCCAAAATGTCGTGTATCAAGTACCGGTGAATTCGGCCATTACCATCCATAAATGGGTGAATAAACACAAAGCCGAAAGAGATTACCGCTGAGAGTATGACAGGATCATAAACGTCGCTGGCATCAACAGACTTTTCGGTTTTTATAGCAACTTGACTGCACCTTGAAGCCGTTTCTATCAGACCATTCATTAGTTGAACCAGGTCTTCCGGTCGGGGAGGGACATAGTCTATCTGCTTTCGATAACCGTGGTCCCTGCCGACCCAGTTCTGTTCACTACGCCATGTGAACTCGCGAAAGCGAGAGTCAAGTACCGTGTTTTGTAGCTCTACAAAGCGTTTTTCCGTTAACGGCGTGTTTGGATCGGCTTGTTTTAACAAGTCTGCAAATCGCTGGGCCTTTTTTAGTGACGGTTTTTCCCGCTCTACTTCAAAAGATGATTGAGTTTCTTTTAAATAGAGAAAATTGACCGCTCTTTTCAGTAAGTGTTGATCGTATCTGGCCACTGTCGCAGAAATTTGTGCGCGCAAGTCTTGTTCGACCATGGTGCTCAGGTATTCAGTTTTTCGTACCATGGGGCAGAAATCTGGTGTACCAGGTAGATTATTAGTAACTCGATAACGAACATTCTTTTCACCAGATGGCAATACGAACTGCAATTTGTCATCTGCTGCATTGACATAACGCTCACGTTTGGGAACGCTAATTTCATTTGCCAGTTGTCGACCTGTTATCCACTCATAAAGAAAACAGGCTCTGCGAGCATAGCTTGAGGCGGGGCTGGTTCGAATCCAATTCCCCAGTTCGGTTTGTGCCGACTGTTCGAACAACAAAGTGAGGACGTGCAGATTTATCCCTTCATACTTCAGGGCAAATTGCAGGTGCTCGGTCAATGAATTCTGATGTTGATAGCGGGGGCTAAAATATAGAATGGTTTGTCCGTTCTGAGTTCGCCGATCTCTTCCTCTAACAGCACTATCTATGCATGAATATTCCATCAATGGCAGTGCTTTGAGATTGTATTCAGCAATTAACCGAGCATAGCCTTGAATTTCTATCGCCATCGTTTTTCCTGGAAATAACCGCGCAATAAGATAATTGACCGTAATATATCATATTATCATATAAATGACCGCGTTTAGATATTGTGCGGTTAATAATATGAAATTAGTATTATATACGGTCATTATATATATTTTACGGTCACTTTACTGAAGGGAAGTAGTCAATACAATGACGAGAAAGCTCATATTCTCTAATTAAATTACATGCCATTCTCAATGCGGCGCTCGAGTTCCTTTGGTCTCGCCCATTTCGAGAAATGACTGTCAATTCGCTGATGGCCTCTACCGATGAGCGATTTGAAAAAAACTGGTTGCAGTAAGTTCTTCGGTGTAGAGCTTCCCAAAGAGGTTCCAGCCAGTATCCAGGATCGCGCCTATACCTCGCCGATCTGGTCTACGCCTTGATGTTAAATGGTGCGGGGTTAAATAGTACGGGTGTCAGGTTGTTACAATAACGATCTGTTTTTTGGAGATACAAAATGACCATGTCGCGCCATTCACGGTTCTTTCTGTTCCTCAGGCATGCAAGCCAGTGGGGTACTCTTTCTCTTGCCCTCGTCCTGGCCGGTTGTGCCAGCGCGCCGGAACGCAATCCGCTACCTCCCGAGTACACTTTGGAAGCAGGCATTCCGGGTATCCCGGACGCACGGTTCTGGGGCGACGAGTGGCCGACTTTCGCAGTGGAAAGGTTCGAGAGATTCACTGTTGCCGATTTTCAACGGGAATTCGAGGGGGTTTACGACAAACCGCACAATTACCTCGCGATCTCCGGCGGAGGTGCGAACGGGGCTTTCGGAGCAGGCTTGCTCGTGGGATGGACTGCGACCGGTGAACGGCCTGAATTCACCATGGTGACAGGGGTCAGCACGGGTGCCTTGACCGCGCCATTCGCTTTTTTGGGCTCGGACTATGACGATGAAATGAAAGAGGTGTATACGACCACATCCACTGAAGATATCGCCGAGAAACGTAACCCGATTGCTGCTTTGTTCAGCGACTCGATGGCAGACACAACGCCTCTGAAGGCATTGATCGCGAAAGTCATTGACGCCGAAATGATCGAGGCTATTGCCCGGGAGCATAACAAAGGCCGACGCCTGTTTATTGGCACCGTAAACCTTGATGCCGGCCGATCGGTAATCTGGAATATTGGCGCCATCGCGGCCAGCGACAACCCGCAAAAGGTAAGCTTGATCCAGGAACTTCTCCGGGCCTCGTCTGCAATACCTGTTGCTTTCCCGCCCGTGGTTATCACTGTGGAAGCCGAGGGTAAGCAATACGACGAAATGCACGTAGATGGAGGAACCGGATCACAGGTATTCGTCTACCCGGCAGCCATAGACTGGCGGATGATCACCCAAAAACTCAAGGTACAAGGCAAACCTCAAGTTTATGTGATCCGAAACTCTTTTCTTGAAGCGAATTACAACGGCATTAAGCGCAGTGTGTTTCCTATAGCCTCGCGCACCATTGACTCTCTCATCAGGACACAGGGTATCGGTGACCTTTACCAGATATTCGCGCTGTGCAACCGCGACGGAAACGACTTCAACCTGGCCTACATTCCGCCGGACTTCAACGATGAACCCGCCGAGGGTTTTGATCCGGTTTACATGAGAAAACTCTTCGATCGTGGCTACCAGATGTCGCTGGAGGGTTATCCATGGGAAAATGCACCGCCGGGTTTCATTCTGGCCCCCTGAGTGATGAGAGTGACGGAGGATAACGAGTGAGCAGTTTCACGGTACTGGCG
>CAYUBS010000048.1:0-4893 GCA_964443145.1 uncultured Wenzhouxiangellaceae bacterium
CAACAAGCCGGTCATCGCCAACACTACTTTCCTGACCAATGGGTTCATTACATTACCTTCAGTTATTCAGAGTGATATTCTATTACCTTAGTCAAGCCAGTTATATAACATTTCGAATACTTCTTTGTACATTTCTGAAGTGGCAATGTGAGACAGGAGCCCAGGATATGAGCACTGCGATCGTTTTGACCGTGGTAAGTGACGACAGACCCGGAATCGTTGAGGATCTGGCCGAGGTCATTGCCGAGCACGGTGGCAACTGGACAGAGAGCAGCATGATGTCTCTGGCCGGTAAATTCGCCGGCATTCTGATGGTGCAGGTGCCGACGGAACAGGCAGAAGCTTTCCTGGAGGCATTGGACAGCCTGGAGGCCAGCGGTTTGCAGATTGTTGCGCAGCTTTCTGATTCAGCAGCAAAGGTAGATTCCGGCCGGGAACATTCGATCGACCTGGTTGGCCAGGACAGGCCGGGAATCGTGCATGACATCACGGAAGTACTGGCGAAACACGACGTGAATGTTCAGGAGCTTGAGACCACGGTACAAAGTGCTTCCATGTCTGGTGAGAGCCTGTTCATGGCTCATGCGCGGATATTCGTTCCACCTGAAGCTGACCTCGAAAAGCTCCAGAACGAGCTTGAGGATCTGGCTAACGAGCTGATGGTGGATATCGAACTGGAAACCTGAGTTCTTCAGTCCAGACTCTTGTTGAAACGAAGAACGGCTATAGTCATCGCAACAAGAATAAAAATTCCCAGCACGGCCAGTTCAGAAGCCAGTTCCGTTAGCGTTGCGCCGCGCAGGATCACGCCCCTGATTAAACGCATGAAATGGGTCATCGGAAGCACTTCCGCGATCCACTGGGCGGCCCTGGGCATGCCGTCGAAGGGGAACATGAACCCCGACATCAGGATCGAGGGCAACAGGATAAAGAAGGTCATTTGCATGGCCTGGAACTGGGTCTGGGCGATGGTGGAAATGACCAGCCCCAGCGCCAGGTTGGCGATAATAAACACCAGGCAGACCCGGTAGACATCCAGTAATGTGCCGCGCAGGGGTACATCGAACAACAATGCACCCAGTATCAACACCAGAGTGACCTGCAGGAGGCCGATGAAAACATAGGGGAGTATCTTGGCCAGCATGAGTTCTACCGAGCGAACCGGTGTCGTAATCAATAATTCAAGGTTGCCCCGTTCACGCTCCCTGACGATGGCCACTGCAGTGAACAGGGTCATGGTCATTGTCAGGATTACCCCGATCAGGCCGGGTACGGTATTTACCGGTGAACGCCGTTCGGGGTTGTAGTACGTTCGCACTTCCATTGTCGGTGGCCGGTCGTTGAACGGAGAGGTTCTGCCTGAGTTGGCGATACCGACAACTGCGCTTTGTACCACGGTGTCTGATCCATCAACCAGCATTTGAATGGCCGACCGCTCCGCTTGCTGCAGGCGCCGTTCGTAGTCCGCCGGAATGTAGATACCAACCATGATCTTTCCCTGGCGCATGAGTGTCTCTAGTTCCTGTACATCCGCAGCCTGGTAATTGATATCGATGACCTGGGTTTGCGCCATATCCATGACGGCCTGGCGTGACGCGGAGGAATTGGAGAGGTCGGCGACGCCGGCAGAGAGATGGCGCACATCCATGTTGATGGCAAAGCCAAACAGCAGCAATTGCAGGGCAGGAATACCCACGATCATGCCGAAGGTCAGGCGGTCGCGGGACAGTTGCCGCAGTTCCTTCATGACGATGGCGAAGATGCGTTGCAGGGACTTCATTCGGCCGCATCCCTGGCGGCCTTTCTGGCCTGGGTGGCTGCTACGAATACGTCTTCCAGGCTGGGCCGGACGGCTTCACACCCATCCAGTTCAATGCCGGCTTCGCGGATGGCCCGACCGGTAAACTCAGCCGGTTCATGAATTTCCTGGTCAACCATCACGCGTAGCGTATTTCCGATTTGCGCTGTGCTGTGAACAAAAGCCTGCTGATCAAGGAAGCGGCTGACTGTTCTGGGTTCGGGTGATGCAACTACTACGACAGAGGCATCTATACCATCAGAGAGTTCCTCCGGGCTGCCGGCCGCGGCCAGTACACCCAGATCCAGAATCGCAAGGCTGTGGCAGCGCTCTGCTTCATCCATATAGTGGGTGGAAACCAGTATCGTTGTACCCTCGGCCACCAGGTCAAACAGCCCTTCCCAGAATGCCCGGCGGTTTTCCGGGTCAACCGCGGAGGTTGGTTCATCCAGGAACAGCAGTTCAGGGTTGTGCAGTGTTGCTGCTGCCAGTGCCAGCCTCTGTTTCTGGCCGCCGCTGAGGGTTCCGGCCCGTTGCTTGATAATCCGCCCGAGTTCATAGCGCTCGACGGTTGCAGGGATGCGGGCCTTTTGCTCTGCGCGGGGGAGGGAGTAGATATTGGCCATGAAACTCAGGTTTTCCGCCACGGTCAGGTCTTCGAATAAAGAGAATTTCTGCGTCATGTACCCCACTTTACGGCGCAGGGCTTCAGCCTCCCTGGGTATCTCCAGGCCCAGGACCTCAATGTCGCCACGGGTCGGGGTCAACAGTCCACACAGCATTCGGATCGAGGTGGATTTTCCGGAACCATTGGGGCCCAGGAAGCCATAAATCCGGCCGCGGGGTACATCCAGATCCAGCTCACTGACCGCTACGACGTGGCCAAAATCTTTGGTCAGGCCGCGGCACCGGATTGCCAGGTCAGGGGGAGTGGGAGAGGCCATTTTGTTCATTCGCCCGGAAAATCGACTTCCAGGGGTAGGCCTGAGGGCAGTTTGGATGCCTCCGGAATATCGATTTCGGCCAGGTAGCTCAGGCGTGAACGATCATGTTCGGTCAGTGCAAAGTAAGGTGTGAAGGTTGCATCTGATGAGACCCATCGAACCCTGCCGGCAAAAGGCTCATCCAGGCCATCCACGCGCACCTGGAGTTCTTTTCCGGGAATTACCTGTGTTCTCAGGTATTCCGGTACATAGACGCGGGCATAAGTTCGGGAGCTGTCCAGAACGACAGCAATCGTGGTGCCGGGGGCAGGGCGCTCACCTACCCGGAAAAGCACCTTGTCGACAACCCCTGCCACAGGCGCAAAAAGTTTTGTTCTCTCCAGGTCCAGCTGTGCCAGCCGGACCTGGGCGTCGGCAGCTTCAAGCGCCGCTATGGCCTGGTCCAGTTCTTCAACAGTGGTGCCGTGGAGCAAGCGGTCAAGCGCTTCAGAGTCGCCTTTTACGCGGGCGACCGCGGTCTTGTAGTCCGTATCTTCACGATCCAGGCGGTTCTGTGTCGACAGGCCCTTTTCATAAACTTCCTGGGTTCGCTTGTAATTGGCCAGTGCGTTGGCTTCCAGAACCCGGCTGGCTTCCAGCCTGGCCCGTGCCTCGCGGATCAATTCTTCACGTGGACCGCGCTGTAGCTCCGCCAGGCGCGCCGCTGCCTGGTTGCGCAGGCCAACCTGTTGGGCCAGGCGGCCCTCTGCCCGTTCCGGGTCCTGCTCCAGAATAGGGTCGCCTGCGATGACGGTTTGGCCGTCTTCGCTGTGAATGGCGATGATAGGCTCATTGCTCTCGGCCACGATGTCGATGCGATCCCGTTCGAGGGTGCCGACCATGTAGGTGACGGGCTCCTTGCTGCAAGCAGTCAGGGCTATCAACAGGGTGAGCAGAACGGGTGTCGAAATCCGGTAATCTGGGTTCACGAGAGTAATCCTCTTTCCAGTAGTTCCATGATGTGGCGCTCAATTGCCTGAATCCCGGAGTCGTCGTAAGCAACCCCGAGAACCGGCTCGGCCATACTCCGGCTGATAAACGGGAATATACACAGGCCAAGCAGTGTGTGGGCGATCAACCTGGGGTCGGCATCCTTCCTGAGCCTGCCGGCCTGTTGTTCTTCGGATAACACGTGTGGCAGGGCTCCGCCCAGCCGGGGGGCAAAGTGTTCCATGAAGTGTTTTTGCATGACGCCGCCAGGCAGCAGGACTTCACGGGTCAGCAGGATGGCCAGCCGGGGTTTTTGGCTGAACGTGCCGATTAAAAGTGAAATGATATCGCGTAACGGCGCCATTTTTTTCTGCTTCATTTCCGCCACGGCATCGGCCAGCGGTTCCAGGACCTGCTCCAGGGTCTCGTGAAGGAGGGCCTCCTTGTTGCCGAAATAGTAGTGGATCATCGCCGGGTTCACGCCAACAATTTCGGCGATCTGCCGGGTCGAAGTAGCGGCATAGCCCTGCGTGGCAAACAGCTCAATCGCGCTGTCCATGATCTGTTGGCGAATGTCCTGAGCATTTTCCCGGAGTGGTCGACCCTGCTGTCTGGCGTTTTCTGTCACTTCACGTCTCTGGGCTATTGGTGTAAATACCAATATTAATTAAATGATTAATTAAATACAACAACGATCCTCGAAATCGCCTGCCTGCGCTGCTATCGCCGGGCCGATCTGTCCTGTTATTATTTCCTGCACCAATGGAAATCAGACATGCGGCCAACACTTAACATTCTCAGCAAAGAAATGATCGTGCAGATTCTGGACGAGGCAATGCGCATCATGGCAGAAACCGGCATGGAGATTCGGGGCGCCCGAATGCGGGAACGGATGCTGGATTTTGGTCTTAAAATGGATGCTGGCGGCGAACGCTTTCTGTTTCCCAGGGAGGTTGTTGAGCGTGCAATCGAAACTGCACCGTCGACCTTTACGCTGTTCGACCGCGATGGTCAGCCACATGCGGAGCTCGGGGGGAACAACGTTAATTTCGTGCCCGGTTCGAGCGGTCTGAAGATCCTGGATCACCGCAGCGGTGAAACCCGCCTGGCCAACTCGACTGATTTTGTCGAGTATGTCCGCCTGGCTGATGGAATGGAGCACCTGGGCTACCTGGCCACCGC
>CAYUBS010000048.1:4993-11497 GCA_964443145.1 uncultured Wenzhouxiangellaceae bacterium
GCCGGGGTACCGGTTGAGATTGTACCGGTCACGCTAATGGGCCTGATCGCCCCGGTCACGCTGGTCGGTGCATTGGTGTTTCACTGCGTTGATGTGCTGACAGGCCTGACGATGGCGCAAATTTTGCAGCCCGGGCACCCGGTCCTGTTTGGTGGTGCGCCGGCTACATTTCACATGAAGGCAGCCAGTTCTCCAATGGCAGCGATTGAAGCACAGCACCTGAACGTGGCATACGTGGCCATCGCTAAACACCTTGGATTGCCTTCACAGGCTTACATGGCGCTTAGCGACGGCAAGGAACTGGATGCACAGGCCGGTGGTGAATCATTCAGCAGCGCGCTTCTGGCGGCGCTGGCGGGTGTTAATTCGGTGGCCGGTCCCGGCATGCTCGACTTCGTATTGACCTTCAGTCTGCCCAAGCTCGTATTCGATAATGAGGTATGCGGTCAGGCGCTGCATTTTTGCCGTGAGATCAAGGTCCTGGATGACCTGCCCAGTGATCATCTGGTAGAGCACCTGATGCACGAGGGCCATTTGATTACCGCACAGCAAACGCTTGATCATTGGCCTCAGGAGCTCTATATGACGGATCCGGTCATCGACCGAAAAACCCGTGACACGTCAGAACTGGAACCCGGCCCGAATCTGGTCGAGCGGGCCTGCGAGCAGGTCGAGTCGCGCCTGGCCAATTACCAGCCGTTTGAGACCGATCCGGCAATCGATGAGGAAATGCGGGCCATTATTCTATCCGGGTTGAAATCGCAGGATACGCTGCCTGATCTTCCTCCACCTCCGGACCCTGCCAGGCCCGCCGCGGTGCCTGGTCGCCGCAGAAATCGACGCCGCAGGCGGGGATAGGCGCGAAACTCACAGGTATTTGGTAATCAGACTCTGTACGTCAACCCGTGCCTTGATTCGCGCGCAAATCAGAAACGACCCAATCAACTTGCGATGCAGGAAAACCGTTTCCGGCGGTGGTGCCCGAAATTCTCCGCCGCTCTTCCATAGCATGTCGAAGCCGGCATCACGTGCCCGCGATACCAGGTCTGAATCGCCAAACTCGTAAACCCCTGTGTGGCGTATGGGCTCACAGATCATGCGAATCATGGCCAGCAGGCGGCCGACGTGATCTGAATTGTCGCCCGGTTGCAGGTAGCCGATCTGCTCGGCGTAGTGCTGTACGGCGCCCTCATCCTCTTCGATCAGTGCCCTGGAAATCTCCCCGTAATGAGAAGTGAAGAGCTTGGTGAACGTGACGGTGGAGCCGAAATCCAGCAACACGATACGGCCGTCTTCCGGACGAAACATGTAATTGGCGAAGTTCGGGTCGCTCTGCATGGTGCGAAATTCGAACAGTTCCCGGAACATGAGCTCTTCCAGCAGAGTACCCGCGTGGTCTCTTACCTCCTGCGCAACTCCCTCTTCACCCAGGGCTTCCAGCGGTTCACCGCTGACGTAATCCATCGCCAGGATTCGCTTTGTGGTCAGGTCTTCGTGCACTTTAGGCACCACGAAGCGGTCGTCGTCACTGACCAGCTTGCGGTAGTCCCGCAGGTATTTGGCTTCGATGATGTAATCGGCCTCCTGCCTGAGCTGGCGTTTGGCTTCGACGATGATGCCGGTAACGTCCATCGTGATCGGCAGAATGTGGGCCATGCGCAGGAACATGGCCATGTTATCGACGTCGCTGTTGATGCTCTTGGCAACGCCGGGGTACTGGATTTTCAGGGCGAGGTCGCGGCCGTCCCGCGTGGTCACGCGGTGGACCTGGCCGATCGAGGCCGCTGCGATCGGTTCATAATCGAAATCTACGAACAGTGATTCCCAACCTTTACCGTATTCGCGCCCCATCACACGACGAATTTGAGAATCGGGCATGGTGTTTGCCGAATCGCGCAGAATAGCGAGCGCATCGGAAAACTCCTTCGGCAGGATATCCGCGCCCTCCATCGAGAGAATTTGTCCCATCTTCATCGCTGCGCCGCGCATGCCGGCCAGGCGTTTGGCGAGCTTTTGCGCATTGGCTGCGGTCAGGAACATACTGACCGCTTCCTCGGGCTTTACCCCGGTCAAGCGCTTAATCCCTTCGGCCATGCCGCCAACCGCCAGTTCGCCGGCTGTAAAACCCAGTCGTACCAGGCGCCCCAGGCGGGTAGTGGGGACTCGTGATTTGCGTCTGCTCATCGGCTCAGTTAATGACCATCAAATTTTGACCTGTACCCGCATTATTTTCTCGACAAAGTCCGTGCTGGTGTGGAAATGGGAATAGGTTGAATCCATCCGTGCCAATTTGTTCCCGGTGTGGTCGAACCATACCGTGAAACGGGCCTTGACGGGCTCGCCTCGCTGACCCTTCAGTCGGTATTGATAGGTGAAACTGTCGACGGTGATATCCTGGCCGGTTGGCGGACCCAGGATCGCCAGGATTTCAGCGCGGTCTGGCAAGGTATCCAGTTGCTGCCCGGACAGATCGATTTCGACCTGCCTGGACAGGCCATTTTTACCAGTATCACACATCGACTGTGATGCTGCTGTGATGGCCGCATGGTCCAGGGTTTCCGGGTTCATGATGCTGTTGAGCCTGGGGTCGAACTCAACCTCCGCCAGCCGGTATTTCCCATCAAGCAATTCAAAACCCAGCTCGAGCTGGAGATTGGTCGAAGGGTCGGGTTGGTCGATGTCTTTTTCCAGTACAAAAATCATCCGCCTGGTATTGCCACTCTCAATGGTTTCAGTCGGATCTGCGTCCGCCAGCCACAGCACGTCGGTATCCAGTAAAACCGGCTGATGGAAGTCAAAGGTCATGGAGTCTGAAAACTGCAGGCTGAAATTGGAGTCGAAGTCGCAGAACTGATCCCGCACCGTGACAGCGCGGTTGATCAGGCAACCATTGAGAGCCACGGCCATCAATGCAGTTAGAGTAACGGTTAACAATCTCAGCGACTTTTTTGGTTTCATGTGCACAGATTCCCAGTATGCAGGTTCTGTGCATTGTCGCTGATGGGGGCACGAGGGGCTTGTCAGGATAAGACAGGCAGATGACCGGGGTTTTCGTGTCGTTCTAGCGAATAACCTGGTCCGGGTGATCGGTGAAAACACCATCCAGACCGGCTCGCAGCAGCAGGTCCACAGCCTGCTGCATGCCGTTAATTTCGGAAGGTAACTGGTCGGCACGAAGTGTATAGCCATGGACGAAAAGGCCGCGTTGCTGTGCCAGCTCCGCCAGGCCGGATACCCCCATGCTTCCATCAGCTTGTAGATGGACGAGTTGCATTAGCCAGGGGCCGATGCCGTCTGCATATTTTGCAACCGCGTCCAGCCCTTCAGCCGTTTGCAGGAAATCGAAATCGCTGTCGCTTTCCTGCCAGCTGTTTTCGCCGATCAACTGCACCAGTTTCAAGTCGATCGCCAGGTCAAAGCGGGCGCGTTGCAATAGTTCCATGTCGAAGGATTGCAGGTAGACCTTGTCCTTCCGCCCCCGGTATCCATGGTTCGACAGGCAGGTGATTAGCGTGGCCAGCAGATCACAGCCTTCGCGGGTATGCCATGCCGGTGATTTTGGTTCTATATACAGCCCGGTGTTGCGGCCGGTGGAGCTGTTCAGACCCTTTATCAACGTGATTTCCTGGTCCAGCGTGGGTATGCGGAAGAGGGCATCACGGTGTGGAAAACGGCCGGGAAAAGCGGCCTTGCCATCGCTTCCGGTGCGCTCATGTACATGAAGAGTCTGGATTTCCGCCAGCGTGAAGTCGATGGCGTAATGCAGGCCGTCTTCGCGCTGTCGCCCTGGAAAACGGGCGGCCACGTCACTCACGTTATCCAGGTACAGATCATGCAGCACAATCAACTGCCGGTCACCCGTCAACACAACGTCCTGCTCGATGTAGTCGACGCCCATGGCGTGTGCCATCGTCACGCTTTCCAGCGTGTGTTCCGGGAGGTAGCCCGAAGCACCCCGGTGGGCGATGACGGTAAAGGGTTTCAAGCGTCTATGTAGCCGAAACGACCTGTGAAATGCCTCAGCGCCGGCGGCTGACGGATAAATTTCATACCCCGCATGTCATCACGCCGCTCAAAAACCTCGGTCACTACCTCGACCACGTAATCCATGTGTGCCTGGGTATACATGCGCCGGGGAATGGCCAGTCTCACCAGGTCCATGTGCGCAGGCTCTTCCTTGCCGTCCGGCTGCAGGCCAAACATTGAGGTGCCGATTTCACAACCGCGGATACCGCCCTGCTTGTACAGTTCCACCGCCAGCGACTGGCCGGGGTAGTGCAGAGGAGGAATGTGGGGCAAAAAACGTCGCGCGTCGATGTAGACGGCATGGCCGCCAGCGGGCTGCATGATCGGTACGCCTGCTTCAGAAATGTGCCTGGCGACATAATCCGTGGAGGCGATACGGTAGCGCAGGTAGTCCTCTTCCACCACTTCTTCCAGCCCGACTGCAATGGCGGCCAGGTCGCGGCCTGAGAGGCCGCCATAAGTCGAAAAGCCTTCGGTCAGGATCAGCCGGTTGCGGCACTCCACGGCCCAGTCTTCGTTATTCATCGCCAGCCAGCCGCCGATATTGGCCAGGCCGTCTTTCTTGGCACTCATGGTGCAGCCGTCGGCGTAAGAGAACATCTCCCGGACGATATCAATCACGGGCGTATTCTCGTAGCCGGGCTCCCTGAGCTTGATGAACCAGGCGTTTTCCGCGAATCGGCAGGCATCGATGAACAGCGGAATTCCGTGGCGTTCGCAGACTTCACGGGTCTGGCGGATATTTTCCATCGAGACGGGCTGTCCGCCACCCGAGTTGTTGGTAATGGTCAGCATGCACAGAGGAATATTCTCGACACCATGCTCGTCGATGAATCGCTCCAGTGCGGCGATGTCCATGTTGCCCTTGAAAGGGTGTATCAGTTCCGGGTCCCGGCCTTCTGCAATCACCAGGTCAACAGCAGTTGCCCCTTGTGATTCCACGTTGGCGCGGGTGGTGTCGAAATGCGTGTTGTTGGGTATCCAGTGGGTGTCTTTGGCGACGACCGTAAACAGGATGCTCTCGGCTGCCCGGCCCTGGTGCGTGGGTATCAGGTACTTGAAGGGCATCAGATTGTCGACGGCTTCCTTGAAACGGTAGAAAGACGGGCTGCCCGCGTAGGATTCGTCACCTTCCATGATGGCGCCCCATTGTCTGGCACTCATGCTGGAGGTGCCCGAATCGGTCAGCAGGTCGATCAGCACGTCATCGGATTTCAGGGTAAAGAGATTGTAGTAAGCGTCCTTGATGCACTGCTCGCGCTCTTCGCGGGTGGTCATGCGGATGGGCTCTACGGACTTGATACGGAATGGTTCGATAATGGTTTTCATTTTTTTCATCCTACAGCGGCAGGGCTGTTTTGTATTTGACCCGGCGTAAGGCAAAGCTGGAGCTGGCCGAGTGGACACTGGGGTGGTCCAGAATCATTGTGTTCAGGAACGTGTTGTACGACTCCATGTCTTTCGAAATGATCAGCAGCACGTAGTCCCGGTCCCCGGAGACGGAATAGCACTCCATGACCTCGGGCAGTGTTTGTACATGGTTTTCAAACTCAGCCCGGGTCCGGTCCGAGTGTTTCACCATGCTCACGGACAGCTGGACGTGGATTTGCAAGCCGAGGGCTTTCGGGTTCAGCAGGGCGACTTTTCCTTCGATCAAACCGGCCTCTTCGAAATCCCGGATGAGGCGCCAGATAGATGTGCGGGACTTGCCCGACAATTCAGCCAGATCAATTTGGCTGAGTGTCGTGTCTTTTTGCATGGCGTCCAGCAGGCGACGCTCGGATCCTGTGAGATTGATCATAACAAACGTTTCATAAAAACAGTAAATATGGAATGTATGTTCTTAATATATTCCATTTCGATAGAAATTGAAACATGTATATCCAGAAAATCGGAGATAATGTATTAATAAAATTAACGTAAATCAACAGGTATAAGAGGGAAGGAAAAGCTCATGAAAGACAAATCCGGACACAGCTGGGCCGAGCCCTACAAAATCAAGATGGTTGAACTTCTGCGCATGACCACGCCCGAGGAACGCCAGCTTGCCATTCGGGAGGCGGGTTACAACACATTCCTGTTGCGCAGCAGAGACGTCTACATCGACCTGCTGACCGATTCCGGTACATCTGCGATGAGCGACCGCCAGTGGTCCGGGTTGATGATGGGGGATGAGGCCTATGCGGGTAGTGAAAACTTCTATCACCTGGAGGACGCGGTCAGGGAGTACTACGGGTACAAGCACCTGGTCCCGACCCACCAGGGTCGTGCTGCCGAGCACATGATGTCGCAAATCATGATCAAAGACGGCGACTTTATTCCGGGCAATATGTATTTCACAACTACCCGCCTGCACCAGGAAATGGCGGGTGGCACCTTTGTCGACGTAATTGTGGACGAGGCGCATGATCCAACCAGTTCGCATCCCTTTAAGGGCAATGTCGACCTGCAGAAGCTCGACCGCCTGGTACAGGAAGT
>CAYUBS010000048.1:11597-19068 GCA_964443145.1 uncultured Wenzhouxiangellaceae bacterium
GCCACGATGTCTGCCAAGAAGGACCTGCTGGTCAATATCGGCGGGTTTTTCGCCTGCAACGACGATGAGTTGTTTCTCAAGGCACAGAACATGGTGGTGGTTTATGAGGGCCTGCATACCTATGGCGGGCTTGCCGGTCGTGACATGGAAGCGATGGCCCAGGGGCTGCGTGAAGCAGTTATGCAGGAGCACCAGGATGCGCGAATCGGCCAGGTCCGATACCTGGGTGTGCACCTGCGCAAAGCCGGTGTACCGATTGTCCGTCCGATTGGCTCGCACGCTATTTTCCTGGATGCCAAAGCCTTTCTGCCGCACCTCGACCAGGACCAGTTTCCGGCCCAGACGCTCGCAGCCGAGCTGTACCTGGGCGCAGGCATTCGTGCAATGGAGCGGGGTAATGTCTCAGCCGGGCGTGACCCGGAGAGCGGAAAAAACCGCCGGCCGCCGCTAGAGTTGGTTCGCCTGACACTGCCTCGCAGGGTCTACACGCAAGCGCACATGGATGTGGTGGTGGAGGCCGTGACCGAAGTCTACGAGAGAAGAAATGAGATTCGCGGACTTAAAATGATCTACGAACCGGACTACCTGAGGTTTTTCCAGGCGCGTTTTGAACCACTGAAATAAAGCTGAAGTACAAAATAAAGCTATGATAAATAAAACCTGGAGAAATGAATGACAGACTTGTATGAAAACCCAATGGGGCTCAACGGCTTTGAATTTGTTGAATTCGCGTCGCCTGAAGAAGGTGTGCTGGAGCCCCTGTTCGAAATGATGGGCTTCACCGAGGTCGCCAAACACCGTTCCAAAGAAGTCACATTGTGGCGCCAGGGCGATATCAATTTCATCATCAATAATGAGAAAGGCAGTTACGTCTCTTATTTTGCGGAAGAGCACGGTCCCTGTGCCTGCGGTATGGCGTTCCGGGTGGCCGATTCGCATAAGGCTTACCGGCTGGCCCTGGAAAATGGCGCCCAGCCCATTGACATTCCGGCTGGCCCGATGGAGTTGCGCCTGCCTGCCATCAAGGGTATCGGCGGGGCGCCGCTGTACCTGATTGACCGCTATGAAGAAGGTGAAAGCATTTACGACATAGATTTCCATTTCTACGAAGGGGTGGATCGCCATCCTGAGGGTTGTGGGTTCAAGCTGATCGACCACCTGACGCACAATGTCTACCGCGGGCGGATGGAATATTGGGCCGGGTTTTACGAGCGCCTGTTCAACTTTCGCCAGATCCGCTACTTCGATATCAAAGGCGAATATAGCGGGCTGCTTTCCAAGGCAATGACCGCGCCGGATGGCAAAATCCGTATCCCATTGAACGAGGAGGCCACCCAGGGTTCCGGCCAGATCGAAGAATTTCTGATGGAGTACAACGGCGAGGGCATCCAGCACATTGCACTTATCTGTGACGATTTGCTGGCCTGCTGGGACCGTTTAAAGGAGCGGGGCGTGCCGTTCATGACCGCACCGCCCCAGACGTACTACGAGATGCTGGATGAGCGCCTGCCGGGTCACGGTGAGCCGGTTGACGAACTCCAGGCCCGCGGGATTTTGCTGGATGGCTCCACCGAGGATGGCGACCCGAGGCTTTTATTGCAGATTTTCTCGCAGACCATGATCGGTCCTGTGTTCTTCGAGTTCATCCAGCGTAAGAAGGACGAAGGCTTCGGCGAAGGCAACTTCACAGCCCTGTTCGAATCGATGGAGCGAGACCAGATTCGCCGCGGCGTTTTGAAGGAGTAGCCGATTGGTGGATATAATCAGCTGATGACTAAGCTATCAACGATCGACGGCGGGTTTCTGCTGACCGAATCAGTCCATAGTCCCAAGCATGTCGGGGGCTTAATGGTTTTCGAGTTGCCCAAAGGCAAGGGTCCTGCCTGGTTACGTAAGTTGCTGGATGGGATGCGCGATGTCCCGCCCGGTTTCCCGTTCAATCAGCGGCTCAAAAACCAAGCCGGGTTGCAGTTCGAATTGGAACCGGATGACCGGTTGGAAATTGACTACCACGTCAGGCACACCGTCCTGCCCAGGCCTGGCAATCAGCAGCAGTTGATCGACGTGCTGGGGCGGATGCACGCCAATCTGCTGGATCGCGAGCGGCCCTTGTGGGAATTTCACTTGATTGAAGGCCTGGCCGGGCGTCGCTTTGCGCTTTACGTCAAAATCCATCATTCGCTTTGTGACGGGATCACCTTTGGTCGCTGGATTGCGGAAAGTACGAGTCCGGACCCTGCAAACCTTGCGGTCCCGCCGATCTGGGCCAGGGACGAGTTGCCTGATGCGCATGATGATGAAGATGTCAGTTACCTGCAGTTGATTCGGGATGGCATCAAGATCCTGGGCGGAGGCGTTCGCACGGCGTTCGGGCTTTCCAGCCTGACGGCAAAGATGGTCCAGCGAAGGTTCTTCGGCGGTGATTCCCACGTCGCGCTGCCGCTGTCCGCGCCGCGCACTTCGCTTAATGTTGCGACCGGGTCGGCACGGACCGTATCTTTCACCTCTCACCCTCTGGGAGATCTGCGCGCCATCGGAAAGTCTCAGGGCGCCTCGATCAACGATGTCGTCATGACGATATGTGACATGGCTGTCAGTCGCTATTTCGACGAACACGACGATCCACCTGATGGTCCCCTGGTTGCTTATATGCCGGTTAACATCCGGACCGGAGATGACCAGGGAGACGGTAACCTGTTGACTCTGCTGCAGGTCAAACTGGCTTCCAGCCACAACCATCCGCTGGAATCGCTGGCGGAAGTGCGTGAATCCATTGTTACGGCCCGTGAGGTGTTTTCCGGCGGGTCGAAAACAGCGGTGCAGTACTACAGCCTGATGGTGGCTCTGCTGTCACAGTTTGAAGAGCTTTTGAAGCTGGATAAAATATTACCACCGGTGAACAACCTGGTTATCTCCAATGTTCCCGGGCCACAGGAAACGTTGTACCTCAACGGAGCTGAATGTGTTGGCATGTACCCGGTTAGTACACTGCCGCCGATCACCGCTTTAAACGTAACGGCCTGCAGTTACGATGGCACGCTTTATTTCGGTCTGACTGCCGCCCGTACGGTGATTCCGGACCTTGCTGTCTTGACGGCTTATCTCGACGATGCCCTGCTGGAACTGGCAGAGGCTGCTTGTACGGGCTCGACTTAGCCCCTATCTTTGCAATCATGAGTATTGCTTCCCAACATTTGCTTGAAATTCGCGAGCTGGTCAAAGACCACCTGTCCCACCAGGATGAGAGAAAGCTGTCTGCGGATCGTGAGCAGCAGTTGATGCAACAGATCAGGGACCGCCTGAAGCAGGAAAATGCGGTGATGGTGGCCCATTACTATACCCAGGATGCGGTTCAGGACCTGGCCGAGGAAACCGGGGGAATTGTTAGTGATTCGCTCGAAATGGCCCGCTTCGGTAAAGACCACGAGGCGCAGACGCTGGTGGTTGCCGGGGTCAAATTCATGGGCGAAACCGCCAAGATACTGACTCCGCACAAGCGCGTGCTGATGCCCACGCTGGAAGCGACCTGTTCACTGGATATCGGTTGCCCGATCGATGAGTTTTCAGCGTTTTGTGATGAACATCCCGACCGCACCGTGGTGGTTTACGCCAATACGTCGGCTGCCGTGAAAGCCCGGGCTGACTGGGTGGTAACCTCGAGCATTGCGAAAGATGTCGTTTCCTGGTTGCATGAAAAAGGCGAGAAAATCCTGTTCGCGCCCGACCGGCATCTGGGTGACTACATCCAGCGCGCCACCGGCGCCGACGTGATGATCTGGGATGGCGCCTGCATCGTACACGAGGAGTTCAAGGCGGACGGTGTCATGCGGCTTAAAGAAGAGCGTCCCGAGGCAGCGGTGCTGGTGCACCCGGAATCGCCCGCGTCAGTGATTGAACTGGCCGATCTCGTGGGTTCCACCAGCCAAATCATCAGCGCTGCAGTCGAAATGGATAACCCCGCCTTCATTGTCGCTACCGACCAGGGCATCTTCCACACGATGCAAAAAGCCGTGCCGGACAAAGAGTTGATTATTGCACCCACCGCCGGCCACGGAGCGACCTGTTACAGCTGCGCGAATTGCCCGTGGATGGCGATGAACGAACTGGAATCGCTGGCGCAGGTATTTGATCGTGAAGATAACGAAGTATTTGTTGATCCGGAGCTTGGAAAACGCGCGATGCTGCCGTTGCAGCGCATGCTCGATTTCAAAAAGAGTCTTTAGGCTGCAGGCAGAACCAGGGTTGCTTTAAGGCCCCCCATTGAACTTCGGCCTAGTTTTAGCGCACCACCATAAAGCTGCGCGATATCTTCGACGATACCCAGTCCGTGGCCGTGCCCGGGCGTCTTCTCATCCAGTCTGCGCCCTCTGCGGGTGATGCTCTTCATGTCTTCCGGGGCGATTCCCGGGCCGTCGTCCTCGATCATCAACTGCAGTTGGTTATGGTCGCTTTCACAGTTAACAGTAACGACGCTTTTTGCCCATTTGAACGCGTTGTCGATCAGGTTCCCGGCCATCTCCTCCAGATCCTGGGCTTCGCCCCGGAACCATTTCTCTTCAAGGCAATGCATTTCGATCTTGATGTTGCGATCCTTGTGAATATGCTCTACGGCAAAGGTCAGGTCATCGATGACGGGCTTCACGCCGGTACGGTAGCCTAACGCGTCCTGCTTGCCGTAAATCCGGGCGCGTGACAGGTAGTGGTCGATGCTGTTGGCCATGACGTGTGATTGATCGAGAATTAACTGTCCCTGTTTACTGGATAGGCTGCGCGCTTCGTTACGGATGACCGTGAGTGGGTTCTTGACTGAATGCGCGAGGTCTCCCAGTTGGTTGCGGGCCCGCTTCAGCAGGGTTTCGTTGTGGTCCAGCAGGAAGTTGAGCTCATCTACCAGAGGCTGAATGTCACTCGGGTAGTCGCGCGGCAAGCGCTCTCTCTTGCCCAGTTTGATGTCACTGATCGCGGAGCGGATGTTCTTCAGTGGTTTTAATGCGAGCAGTACCTGGATCACCACGGCCACCGACAGGCCGATGCCCAGCACCAGGAAACTGGACATGATGTGCGCATAAAAATCATGCACATCGTCCTTGATGGCCATCTCGGGCGCCGTCGCCACGAAGGTCAGCGAACCGGGGTCATGAGCATAGGAAACGTGAACAACGTGGGCCCGCAATTTCTGCTTATCTGGCCCGCTGACGATCTGCACGCCGTGGTTTTCGTCCAGGCTGATGTTGCTCAAATCCAGCGACTTATCGCCAAGTGAAGATGATCTTTTCAGGATGTTGCGGTCGTTAAGGATCTCCCAGTACCAGCCGGATCCCTTACGGTGGAAGCGGGGATCGGTGGGTTCCCGGGATAGCAATAAACCGCCATCTGGCCCTGTTTCAACAGCGGCGAGTAGCTCTTCCACGTGGGTAAATACGTGGGCATCATAGTGTTCTTCAATATGACTGCGGTAAAAACGCCCCAGAAGAAGAGCGGTGACCAGCAGCGCGATTACGATCCAGAAAATCGATAGTGTGATGATTCTTTTGGTAAGGGATTTATGCATCCGGCCGGACTTCCCCCAATTGGTAACCCAGGCCCCGGCGGGTTTTGATCATGTCGGCACAGAGCTTGCCTCGCAGACGGTTGATCAGGACTTCGATGACGTTGGAATCGCGATCAAAATCCTGATCGTAGATGTGCTCGGTCAGGATCGTCTTGGAGACGACTTCACCCTCGTGCTGCATAAGGTATTCCAGCGTGCGGTATTCCAGTGCCGTTAATTCAACCAGTTGTCCTTCCATCGTTACGCGCGCGCAGCTGGTGTCCATCACAACCTGGCCGCAGACGCATTTCAGGATCGGGCTGGCATGCCCGGTGGTCCGCCGGATCAATGCCTCGAGTCGTGCAAGCAGCTCTTCGTATTCAAAAGGTTTGGCCAGGTAGTCATCAGCTCCTGCCCGCAGGCCCGCGACCTTCTCACGCCACGTATGGCGTGACGTGAGAATCAGGACCGGAAGGTCAATGCCATCTTCACGCCATTGTTCAAGAACATCGATTCCGTCGAGCTTGGGCAATCCGAGATCAAGAACCACCGCGTCGTAATGTTCACTTTTGCCCAGGAAGAGCCCCTCTTCACCGTCATGCGCCACATCCACGACATAAAGGGCATGCTCGAGCGTGCTCTTGATTTGCCGCGTGAGTTCGGTGTTGTCTTCGATGACAAGTATTCGCACGATTTTTACTCTCGGAAAGTAGTTGCTAATACTCCAACATTAGTTTGCTACAGCCTTGCTGTAAGGGTGCTGACCTGTATCAAGATGAAACAAGGGACTGCGATAGCGTTTCATCCGGCAGCCACCTTAAAATCAGCTTAAACCTGCTTTCAGCTTGTCTTAAGCACCCACATGGTAATTTGCGAATGTAAGGCTGCTGAATGAACATGAGGCTCAATAAAATTTACTCGCCACCCATGAAAGATTTTAGCGCTAGTGAGGGGCCCGATCTCCTCGCAGCCAGCGACTGGCGAGACCCGGAAGCTGGCGATGGCTGGGCGCCGCACACCCCCCCCTCCGTGCGGCGCCTTTTTTTAACTCATTCAGGTGCAGGCCTGGCGGTAATTGCTCTATAAAGCGATTTCGCCGGCATGGCCGGTTTCTCCGGGGCGGGTCACTCCAAGGCGATCCAGCGCGGTGCGAAGTTGCCGCCAGCGTTGCTCGGTGGTGCCGGTATAGCCCACGGACATGCGCAGCAGGCCCGGTGATATTCCGGCTTCGTCCTTGTCTTCGTCCTGCATTTCACTGGACGTGGTGCTGCCGGAACAGGACATCAATGTGTCGAAGTAACCCAGGCTGACAGCCATGTAGCCAAAGTGGAAGTCGTTTTGCAACATGTCCATCAGCGCATTGGCGGCCTCTTCGGTTTTCATGTCCAGCGTCAGGATTCCGCCATAGCCGTAATCGGGGCAGTGCAGGTCGCCCAGCAATTCATAATCCGGATGATCAGGCAGGCCGGGGTAGGTGACATCCAGGCCGAGTTCCTGCAGGCGTTCTGCGAACAGTGCGGCGCGCCGGCCGTGTTCGGCCATCCGCAGGGGCAGGTGAGGTACCCGCAGGCTGAGGTTGAACGCCACCTGCGGGTCCATGGTCGGGCCCAGCAGCATCAGCGCGCCAGTGTGCAGGTCCATCAGTTGCAGGATGAACTCCTGGTCGGCGCAGATCGCACCGGAGATATGGTCGGAGGCCCCGCCGATGAACTTGGTCATGCTGTGAACCACGATGTCCGCACCCAGTTGTTTCGGGCTGAGGATCAGGGGGCTGAAGGTATTGTCGATCACCAGCTTCAGACCATGGCGGTGCGCAATCTCGCTGAGTGCCGGGATGTTCGCTACGCGTAGCGTTGGATTGGCGATGCTTTCTGCGTAAATGACCTGGGTTTTTTCGGTAATCGCGGCCTCAACAGCCGCCAGGTCGGTGATATCCACCAG
>CAYUBS010000049.1:0-19047 GCA_964443145.1 uncultured Wenzhouxiangellaceae bacterium
CTGTCCGAACTGATGACGCCGGAAGAAAACTTCAGGTTTGTGAACGATTATCTGCAGGTGATGGGACCCATCGTGAGAAGCAACAACGGTTTCATCGACAAGTACATCGGCGATGCGATCATGGCGTTATTTGAAAATGCTGATGACGCGATGAAGGCGTCGGTCGAAATGTTGCAAGCACTTGAGAAATTTAATGTCGAGCATCAGAAAACCCACGACAAGCCGCTTGGTATCGGCGTAGGTTTGCACCAGGGTAAAGTGCGCCTCGGGACCGTCGGCGAAAGCGGCCGCATGGATGGCACCGTGATCAGCGACGCGGTCAACCTGGCCTCACGCATCGAAGGGCTAACCAAGTTTTACGGCGTCCAGTGCCTGATCTCAGAAGCGATCTATCACCACCTGGCCGAGCCCGAAGAATACTCCATCCGCTACGTCGACAAGGTTAAGGTAAAAGGTAAAACCGTACCGGTTAAAATTTACGAAATGTACAGCGCCAACCCGGCTGACATACAGGAAAGGAAACGCCAAACGCAAAAATCGTTTGAGGAAGCCGCCCAGCTTTTTGCAATCAGGGAATTCGCCCGGGCCAAAGCGATATTCGAACAGGTGCTGGTGGAACTGCCGGAAGATTCAGCCTCGAAATCCTATATTTTGCGTTGCGAAAGGTACGCCGACCAGGAAATGCCGGACGACTGGGACGGGGCATTGGATTTCGACTTCAAGTAAACTGTTTAGTTGAGACTTCACTTCCGGAAATCCGTCATGAACCTCTGCATCCGTTCCGCTTTGCTGGCTCTTCCCCTAACCCTGCTGCTGGCCGCATGCGACCGCTCTGAGCCTGCTCCACAGGGCACTGCGCCCACACCGGATACCACCGCAGCTGCCCCGGCAGGACCACGGCTGGACGTGGACGGCACGCGTATCGTGGCTGCCGACCAGGAACCGGGTAACTGGCTCAGCCATGGCCGCAGCTACGACGAACAACGCTTCAGCCCACTCGTACAGATAAACGACACCAATGCCGCGACACTCGGCCTCGACTGGTTTTACGAGTTCGACACCAGGCGGGGCCTGGAAGCCACTCCCATTATTGTGGATGGCATGATGTTCACCACCGGCGCCTGGAGCCGGGTCTACGCGCTGGATGCACGCAACGGCAAACTGCTTTGGGAATACAACCCGAACGTCCCGAAAGAGTGGGCTGTGCATGCCTGCTGTGACGTTGTTAACCGCGGCGTGGCCGTGTGGATGGGCTCGGTTTTCGTGGGCACGCTGGATGGGCGCCTGGTGTCACTCGATGCAAAAACCGGCAGGGTCAACTGGTCGGTGCAAACCACCGACAAGAACATGCCCTATACCATCACCGGCGCCCCCCGGGTGATCAAGGGCAACGTCATCATTGGTAATGGCGGCGCTGAATTCGGCGTCCGCGGTTACGTCAGTGCTTACGATGCTGAATCGGGCGAGATGGCCTGGCGGTTCTATACCGTCCCGGGCAACCCGGCTGAGCCGTTTGAGTCTGATGAAATGGAAACCGCGGCAGCCACCTGGAACGGCGAATGGTGGAATTTCGGTGGTGGCGGTACGGTCTGGGATTCGATGGCTTTTGATCCAGAGCTGAACTTGCTGTACATCGGCGTCGGCAACGGCTCGCCCTGGAACCAGCAAATTCGCAGCCCCGGCGGCGGCGACAACCTGTACCTATCGTCCATCGTTGCACTCAACCCGGACAACGGCGAATACGTCTGGCACTACCAGACCACGCCGGGCGAGACCTGGGACTACACCGCAACCCAGCACATGATCCTGGCAGACCTGGAGATCGAAGGCATTCAGCGCAAGGTCATCATGCAGGCACCCAAGAACGGGTTTTTCTACGTACTGGACCGCGAGTCCGGTGAACTGATATCAGCCGAGCCTTACGTCAAAACCACCTGGGCGACACATGTCGATCCCGAGACCGGCCGACCGGTCGAGGTTGAAGGCGCCCGTTATGTGGACGGACCTGCGCTGGTACTGCCCGCGCCGTATGGCGGTCACAATTGGCACCCGATGGCCTTCAGTCCGGATACCGGCCTGATCTACATTCCGGCTCAGGACATTCCGTTTGCCTATGGCACCGACAAGAATTTCAGGTTTACTCCAGGCTTGTGGAACGTCGGCATCAACCCGCTCTATGCCTCTTTCCCGGAACAGCCACCGGAAGTCCAGGCCCAGCTGATGCAGATGATCAGCGGCCAGATCATTGCCTGGGATCCCGTTGCCCGGCGCGAAGTCTGGCGCGTACAACATCCCCTGCCCTGGAACGGCGGCATATTGGCAACCGCCGGCAACCTGGTCTTCCAGGGAAATTCAGTCGGTGAGTTTGCCGCCTACAGCGCAGATAGCGGCGAGAAGCTCTGGGCAATGGGCGCCCAGACCGGCATCGTGGCCTCGCCGGTCACGTTCGAAGTAGACGGCGAGCAATACGTTTCTGTGCTGGCCGGCTGGGGTGGCTCGCTGGCTTTGAGCGGCGGCGGAATCGCGGCCGCGACCGGCTCACATGACGTTAGCCGGATATTGACCTTCAAACTGGGCAGTGCGCTTACATTGCCGGAATTCATACCGGCCACGTTGACTGCTGATCCGCCACCCCGGATCGATGACCCGGCAAGGATTGCACTGGGCAAGCAAAAATTCCACGACCGTTGCATGATGTGCCACGGTGACGGTGCCGTCGGCGGTGGCGTGGTTGCCGACCTGAGATACATGAATACTCAAAAACACCAGATGTGGCAGGGCATTGTTCTGGGCGGATTGCATCGTGACCAGGGCATGGTCTCGTTTGCCGGCGTGCTGAGTGCCGAAGAAGCCAATGCGATCCAGGCCTACGTGATCGATCGCGCCCATCAACTGGTGGAAGCCGGAGCCAATCAATGAACCGGGACTGCGCGTAGTGGCCAGCGCCAAAAAATTGCAACAGGCAATGGACGCCGCTGAGACGTACGAAGAGTGGAAGCTGGCGGCGATTGCCCATGACGCGAGAACCGGTGCGGACCGCTGGCGCTTTGTGGAGCAAACCCGGCATTATGACCACCTTTCCATCCGCACCCGCCTTGACCAGCTCAGGGCATTCCGGGAACAAAACGACGACCGGGGCCTGTTGTTCAGCCTCAACGAAGGCATCCACGGCAACCTCGGCGGCATGGGCCGTTCGGTCCTGTACGAAAAAACCCGCTTCGGCACCAAGCAACTGATCGTCGACTACATCGAGGAGATATGCGAGGCGCTGGAGCACCTTGCCAGCCCGGGTGTCGACGAGATCTCTTTCGAGGAGAAGCTGGACTTCTTCCGCCGCGCTGCTCACTGCTTCGGCCACTCGGCCTTCATGATGAGCGGTTCAGGCTCCCTGCTCTATTTTCATGTCGGCGTGGTCAAGGCGCTTTTAAGCCAGGGCCTGCTGCCACGCGTGATGTCCGGTTCCAGCGGCGGCTCCTTCGTCGGTGCACTCCTGAGCACCCACAACGAACATGAACTGGAAAAGATCTTTGACCCGGATCACCTGGTGCAGGAAATCCGCCAGGAAAGCCGGTTTTTCAAACGCCTGTCGAAACTGAAACCTGAAATCATGCAGGTAGATGAAATTCTGTCGGTCATTGAGCGCCTGATACCCGACCTGACCTTCCAGGAGGCGTTCGAGTGCACCGGCCGCCAACTCAATGTGTCTATCGCACCAGCAGAAACCCACCAGAAATCCCGTCTGCTCAATGCTATTACTTCACCCAACGTCTTTATCCGCGAAGCCATCATGGCCTCGGCCGCGGTGCCGGGCGTTTACCCGGCGGTAACGCTGGCTGCCAAAAACCACCTGGGTGAAAAACAACCCTACCTGCCGTCACGCAAGTGGGTAGACGGCTCGGTCAGCGACGACATGCCCGCCAAGCGTCTGGCTCGGCTGTACGGCGTCAATCACTACATCGTCAGCCAGACCAACCCCCACGTGATCCCCTTCGTCTCCGATGGCAAGCGCCGCCAGGATGCGTTGTCGCTGATCAAGGACGCCAGTGTCAAAACAGCCCGTGCCTGGTACAACGTCGGTGCCAGCACGCTGGAAAAACCACTGTCGATGAGTTCGTCACTGACCAAGTACAACAACATCGCCCTGTCTATTATCAACCAGGACTATGTTGGCGATATCAACATCCTGCCGCCGAACAAGTTCTTTAATCCGTTTAAATTGCTGGCCTACCGTTCAACCGAAGAGATTATGAAATTGATCTCAACCGGCGAGAGGGCCACCTGGCCCAAGATCGAAATGATCCGCCTGCAGACCAAGGTCAGCCGCACGCTGGACAAAATACTGACCGCTTACGACGAGCAGCATGTACAGCGCATCAAATCGGTGCTGCGCAGAAAAGTGAGCTAGGTCTTGAATAAAGCCTCCGCACAGCTAAGTTACCCGTTCGAGCAATCACCCGATACCGGCCAGGCCATGAGCATCGCACCCGGTGTTTTATGGGTGCGCTTACCACTGCCCTTCCTGCTTAATCACATCAATGTATGGCTGTTGCAGGACGGTGACGGCTGGGCGATCGTCGACACCGGCTTGTTTACCAACACCACCCGTGAAATCTGGGACTATATTTTCGAGCACCACCTGGACAACGCACGGATCACGCGCGTGTTGGTCACGCACCTGCATCCCGATCATGCCGGTTGTGCCGGCTGGCTGACGCAGAAATTCGGCATTGAACTGTGGATGCCCCGGGAAGAGTACGTGCTGTGCCGGACATTAGTGGAAGACACCGGCAAACCGGCGCCGCCTGAAGGTTTGAATTTTTACACCGCAGCTGGGTTCGCCACCGAAGACCTCGACCGATACATGGAACATTTCGGAGCGTTTGGCCAGGTCGTCTCACCGTTGCCGGAAACATACCGGCAACTGCACGATGGCCTGTCTATCCAAATCGGCGAGCACACGTGGGAGGTGATCATCGGCCGCGGCCATTCACCCGAACACGCCTGCCTGTATTGCCGCGAACTCAAGCTGCTGATTTCCGGCGACCAGATACTGCCCACCATTTCATCCAATGTCAGTGTTTACCCGACCGAACCGACGGCCAACCCCCTGGCCTACTGGTTTGAATCCCTGCATATGCTCAAACAGGTGTTGCCACAGGACGTATTGTGCCTGCCGTCCCACGGCAAACCCTTCCACGGTGCGCACGTCCGATTGGACCAGTTAATCGCGGAGCACGAAGACGGACTGACAAAACTCCGGAAGATCTGCCGTCAGCCCCGGCGCGCACTGGATGTCTTTCCGGCCCTGTTCAAAAGCCGGATCAACGATAAAAACCTGATCATGGCGACCGGCGAAGCCATCTCACACCTCCACTACCTGGTTGAGAAAGGCGAAATGAGCTGTGAGCGTGACGCACAGGGCGTTAACTGGTATTTGATACGTCAATAGCTTGTCCGGTATGGACAAGCGCCCCTTCCGTCCAGCCTCTAAGGTATATCCACGTTCACACGGTTTCTCTCTCCTACCTACGTGTGCGCATGAGGGGGGCAAGGATGCTCCCCGAATTTTCAACCGACAATGAGGCTCATCATGATGAAAAAATTCATATCCGAAAACTTCAAGGCCCGTAACGAATTTCGTGAGCTGGCTTTAGCTGTCTCCTTACTCAGCGTGATGCTGCTCACCTATATCTGACCGACGGAGGATTTAGCGGATGCAAACCCTCCACCGACTGCGCCGTATCACGCGGGTTATTCCTGTGCTGTACCAGCAACTGGCCCAATTTGCGGCCACTCCATTCGCCCGCTGATCCGACTGCCACGCTCTCCTGTAACACCCTGACCTCACGCAGCAGTTCTTCATCACCCGATGCGAGCGACCACTCCAGCAAGGTCCGCTGTGGCTCTTGCCTGTCAAAACGGCCCAACCACAATGAAATAGCGCTATAGGTAGTGGCCGGCGTAGCTGTTTCACACGCCTTTTTGACTTGTTCGAAGGCCCAGCGCTCTCCGGCCTGATACTCCAGTCGCCTTATTCTCAACCGTTCAGAAATCACCGGCGCAAAGCGATAGCCCGCATACGCCAGCACCAGCAGTACCGCAACTACCAGCCCCATGGTTTTTAAATCCAGCGACCACGTATTTCCGCCCGCTGCGGTTTGTTCTCCAGCGGAGGCGTACGCAGGATTGACCGCAACCGTTACCTCCAGCGCCGGGATGATCTCCTGCGCCATTACCTGCCCATCCGGGTCCCACCACTGAAAACGAATTTCGGGAATTTCGTACTCGCCGGCACGTTCGCATATGAACGTGACCGAATCGCTGCGGTTTCCGCGTAGCTGACCACGGTTAATTTGATCTTTGACCTGCGGTGCGTCCGGATAAACGGCCAGGCCGTCAATCTCAAACTCCGGCAGCGGCGCGAACACCATGCCCGGCACATCCTGTGCGGTGCGGGTCAGCGACAGGGTCAATGCATCGCCGACTTTCAATTGCAGCGGGCCATCGGACGGCGCTGAGGGTGTCCAGGAAGATTGCATCGAAAAGTCAGTGGTGGTTGTCACCAGGCTGCCGGATTCGGCTCCGGGTGGCAGGCGCGAATCGATAAACTGCGGCTCAGTGCGCTGGGCAAAATGTGTTGCTTCTGTGCCGTATCCGGCGCTGGCCGAAAAACTCACGTCAAATGAGGGAACCTCCAGCCGCCCCGCCTTTTGCGGATACAACAGCAGGGTATAACGCAGGCCCTGCCATTGAACGCCGTCACGGTTCTCGTTTAGTTTTACAGTGCTTGAGCCTGCCTGCATCAGGAAACCGCCACGGACCGGTGGCAACTGGAACAACTGGTCGCCGAAACTAAAGCCGTCACTCCACAACTCCAGGTACAGTTCCACTTCCTGACCGACCCAGCCAGCGCTCTCGCGCTCTACCAGCAACCGGACTTCACCCCCCAGCTCATCACTCGCGGCCAAGGGTAACGATGCCAACACGAAGGTCAGCAGCAAGCCAAAAAGGCATGTGATTTTAGTCACCCTGGGGTGCACTATCCACCTCCTGCTGTGTCTGCTCATCACGATAGAGTTGATACGAGAAACGCGCGCGCAGGAATTCTGCCGGGTCGTTCTGAACCCGCCGCAGCCAGACCGCCCGCATCTCATCGTCTGAAACCTCCACCTCTTCTTCGGCGACTATTTCCGTACCGGATTTATTGACACGACCGGTGTCATCAAACACGATCTCGTCGGCTTCTAACTGCCCGCCCGTACCGCCTTCGTCGCTGTCAGGCGGCGCCATCCGCTCCTTGCGCGCAATCGCGATCGCCAGGTTCTGTTCAGCCTCGGGCCAACCCGGCCGGGCCTCCAGTGCGCCTTCAAAAGCCTCGATCGCTTCATCGTAGTTACCCAGCATCACCAGGGAATTACCCCGGTTGTAAGCCGCCTCCGGCGAACGCATCCGCCCGAATACCGAAGCCGCACTCTCAAAATCCCCACCCCTGAAGTAAGCAACCCCCATACGCTCCGGACTGCTAAAGACCTCCGCCGCCTCCAGATAAAGCCCCTCATCAAACAAACGCTGCCCCCGCTGCTCCGGAGTAAACCAAAGATCACCCCACCCCCCGGCAAAGACCACCGGCGTCCAACCCCACATCAACAGAGCGCACAAAAGGATAAGGGGACGGTTTTGCCGCAGGCAAAGAAGCCCCCGTTCATTTTGGGAGCGGTCGATCATCACTGCTTCACACCTTCCACGCTCATCACCCTGCTATCCTCACTGCCCCACCCCGCCTAAACAGACCCAGCGAGAGCAGACCAAGCAACAACACTCCCCCCCATCCCTCGTCCTTCCAGCGTTCGCCTTCCTGCGCAGGCGCCGCGGCTATGCTGCTTTCTATACCTCTGCTCAATTTCTGCACATCGGCGTTATCCGGTGTCGCCAGCACCAGGATGCCATCACCCGCTTTTGCGGCACGCCGCATGCTGTCTTCATCCAGCGCGGGAGCGGCAGGACTGCCTGGCGGCGGAACCACTTCCGGCCCGGCGGCCATGGCCAGAATATGGATGTCGGCGCCAGCAGGCACCTGGCCATCGGCCAGGCCACTCACGTAGGTGCCATCGAGCCCGTCGGCGATCAGGACGACCGACCCGGGCAAACCGGAATCAAGCAGACGCTGCCGTGCCAGTGCGACCGCCTGAAGAGGCTCATCGCCTGGCACCGGCATCACGTCGGGCTGCAGTTCGGAGGCAAAAAAATCAATGATGTCGGGGTCGGCGGTCAGCGGCATCACCAGGTGCGCACTGCCGGCATAGGCTATCAGGCCGGTCCTGGTGCCCGGACGCAGCGCCAGCAGGTCAGAGATCTTCTGCTGCGCGCGAATAAGCCGACTGGGCTGGATATCCTCTGCCAGCATGTCCGGTGTGACTTTGAGGACAACAAACAGGGCCGCCTGATCCTCGGTGAACGGGGTTGGCTCTTTTTTCCAGCTGGGGCCAGCCACCGCAACGATACCGATCAACCACAAGGCCGCAACCAGGAAGGTTGGGCGGAAACGGCTACGGCGCTCCTGCTGGCTGATCGTCAAATGCTCCAGCAAGCCGGGGGCGATCACGGCCTTCCAACTGCGCAACGGGTCCTGGCGCCGCAGTATGGACGCAATCACAAGGGCCGCGGGCAACAGCAACCAAAGCCAGGCCGGACGCAGAAAATGGAACATTTCCAGCGACATCAGGCCCCCTCCTCCCCGGCAACCGATTGGTCACGATGTGCACGAAACAGCGCCAGCAATTCGGTCAGGCCGAAAAACAACAGGCTGATCACCAACGCAAAACCCAGGGGCCAGAAATAGAGTTCATGTTGCGGCCGGTAACTCAGGCTTTCGACCTTCTTGGGGTTCAGTTGATCCAGTGTCTGGTAGATCCCCTCAAGTTCCACCCGGTCCTGCGCATGAAAATACTGACCTCCGGTAACTTCGGCGATACCTTTCAGGGTCGCTTCATCCAGTGCCTGTTCCCCGGCGGCCTGCGGATCACCCATCGCGACCGTGTGAATGGTGATGCCGTTATCTGCAGCAATTTCTGCAGCCCGAAGCGGCGGAACCATGCTGCCGGTGTCGTTGCCATCCGTCAGCACAATCAGGACACGCTCTTCAACTTCGCTGCGCTCAAACAGCTGGATAGCCACGCCGATCGCATCACCCAGCATGGTGCGCGGACCGAGCATGCGCACCTGCGCTTCTCCCAGCAGTTCGCGAACCACCGGCAGGTCTTGCGTAAACGGGGCCTGTACGAATGCGGCTGAGCCGAAAAAGATCAGGCCCACCCGGTCGCCCTCCCGCCGGGAAAGAAACTCATCCAGTACCTGCCGGGCCGCCGTCAGGCGGTCGCTGAGCGCCCCGGATTCATCGGTAAAATCTTTGGTCTCCATGGAACCGGAAAGATCCAGCGCCACCAGCAGATCGCGCATGGGCAGGTCACGAACGATAGGGTCATCCATCCACACCGGGCGCGCCAACGCTACAACCAGGGCCAGCCATCCCAGCACCACCTGGGCTTTCTGCAACCAGGTACGTTGCACCAGCGCCGAACCCTGGCTCTGTTGCTGACCGGTCAAGCGGCTCAACAGGCTCATGAACGGGACTCTTACTGCTGTGCGTGGTTCACGGTAGGCCGGTGCCAGGTAGCGAACCAGCAGCGGCAACGGCAGCAACAGAAACATCCATGGGAAGAGGAACTGCAACATCGCCTATCCGCCCTGCGCCGGGCGCTTGTGCTTCTTCAGCCACAATTCAGATGCATCAAGCAACGCACTGGACTGCCGGGCATCCAAAGCATTAGCTGCGCTGCCAGAATCCGAGTAGGCCAGCCGGTCCAGTGTCTCACCCGCGCCGGAACAGAACCGGTCCAGGCCCGCCGTCCGGTCCAGGAAACGGTGCCAGTCAGGCCCTGTCAGGGCCGCTACTTCCTCACGCGGCCACACCGACAGAGCCGCCCTCTTGAGTAATTCCGGCACTCTTTCCAAGTACCCCGTTGATGCACTGGCCCGGATGGAGGACAGCTCAGCCAGCGCTTCCCGCCGGTAACGGTTGTCACGCCAGCGCCTCCACTGCAGAACGCCTAATACAAGCAGAGCAAACAGGACTAATGCGAACAAAACATACCATCCTGGAGCCGGCGGCCACCATGCAACCGGCGACGGCAATACGATGTCGTTGAGATTTTGCAGACTGCCGGCATCATTCATGGATAACTATCCTCACTCAACGATGCCCCAGGTCTTCCCGCACCTGCTCAAGTACCGGCGCTGCGGTATGCACCGGAAGCAGGGGAATCGCATTTCGCCGTGAGGTCGCCTTCATCTTCGCAACCCGTTGCTCGAAGTCACTGCTGTATGCAGCGCGCAAAGCCTTATCAGTGGTATTGAATTCCACCTGCGAGAGTCCATCAGAAAACACCAGTCGCCCCGCGGCCGGCATGGATTGCTCCAGCGGGTCGTATATAAATACCGACAACACGTCGTTGTGTTCGGTCAGCCGGGTGACATATTTACGGGTATCTTCATCGATTCCCGTACCATCACCTACCAGGCATACCAGGCAATCGTGCCGGGCCATTGAGGCGACTCGTTTCAGGGCACGGTTCAACATCTCCGGCCCCGGCTTTATCTCTGTCTTTGCATTCAGAGCGTGATTTTTCTCAACAATCTTCTTCAGGATTTGTGCCACCCGCTCTTCGCTGCGGTGCGGCGGAATGACCTGCAGGTCGGTGTCATCGAAGACGATTGCCCCCACCCGATCGCCCTGCGACAAAACCCGCCAGGCAGCCACGGCTGCAGCTTCGGCCGCCACCACCGACTTCATTTTCCAGCGCGAACCAAAGAACATAGAAATGCGCTGATCAACCAGCAACCACACCGTTCGATCCTTTTCCTCTGTGTACACGCGAACATAAGGCTCGCGGGTGCGCGCAGTCACTTTCCAGTCAATGTTGCGGGTGTCGTCACCGGGCAGGTAATTACGCAGTTCTTCAAAGTTCAGGCCACGACCGCGCAGGCGGGATGCGTGCCGGCCGCTGAGGATGCTGTGGATCGGTTGGCGCGGCAGGAAGCTGAAACCCGACGCCTTAAAGCGCAGCCGCATCAAATCATCCAGTTCCGTATACACAACCGCCTTCCCGGCCGGTGCTGCCGGTCTCTTTCGCATTGGCGTGTATTGAGCCACCGAACCCGCCTCAGGCGACAGCGACCAGTTTCAGAATCTCGTCAATCACGTCGTTGGCTGATATGCCATCCGCGCTGGCGTCGTAACTCAACTTCAGGCGGTGCCTGAAAATACAGTGGCATACAGCGCGCACATCATCGGGCAATACCGTATCGCGGCCGTCCAGCCAGGCATGTGCACGGGCGCATTTGTCCAGGGCAATACCACCACGGGGACTGACGCCGACATGGATCCAACTGGCCAGTTGCTCGCTGTAACGGTCCGGGTAACGGGTGGCAAAGACCAGGTCCACCATGTACTTTTCAATCGTAGGGCTTACCGCCACCGCGTGGATTTCATCACGGGCTGCAAAAACCACATCCTGCGAGATCGGCTCCTGCTCATCAGCGCCCGCTGAGCCACCCTCCTCGCCCCGCACCAGGCGGATAATCAAAGCCTCTGAAGCTTCATCCGGATAGTCGATATAAACGTGCATCAGGAAACGATCCATCTGCGCTTCCGGCAAAGGATAGGTGCCTTCCTGCTCGATCGGATTCTGGGTGGCCATCACCATAAACAGGCCAGGCATTTTGTGGGTCGTTCCGGAGACCGTCACCTGGCGCTCTTCCATGGCCTCCAGCAGGGCCGCCTGCACCTTGGCCGGCGCGCGGTTGATTTCGTCCGCCAGCACGATGTTGGCGAAGATGGGTCCGGCCTCGAAACGGAAGCTCGGATTGCCCGATTCGGTGTACAGCACTTCGCTGCCGGTGATGTCAGAAGGCAACAGGTCCGGCGTGAACTGGATACGGGAGAAATCCGTGTCCATATTTTTCGCCAACGCCTTCACGGCCCGTGTCTTGGCCAGTCCCGGCAGGCCTTCCATCAACACGTTGCCGTTGGCCAGCAGGCCGAGCAACAGGTTCTTGACCACGTCTTCCTGGCCGATGATCGAAGCAGCCATGCGTTGCTGCAGCTCTTTGATTGAATCGATTGCGCTCATAACTAGTGCCCGTGATCGTGTTTGTGGACGTGTCCGCGGTGAACAAGACTGTGAATAATCGTGCCAATAATAATACCTTGAAGCGCAGCAATCACCCCATCGTCGGCATACGGAAGAAATAATCCTGAAAACTCAAAACCAACAATGGTCGCAGCTGCCATGGCGAAAAGTGTAGCCCAGGCGCCGCGATTGCCGAATACCGGTTGCATGATCAGCCACAGCATCAGGCCCAGGCCGAAGCGATGAATAATGATGGCAACCCCGAGCCCGCCACTGCCCTGGATTGCACTGCCGGCCAGGCCGGCCCCGTCGAGCAAGGCATGTAACAACAGCCCAACCAGTGCGACATACAGGCTAAGCAGGTGCAGTGTTTCCGCCGCCCGCTTGATGGCGTGCTCCAGCAAACCCGGCAACAGGTAACCCGCCAGGATGAAAACCGGAGCCAGCATTCCCAGCGGCTCGATAATGTCCGGGATCAGCAGTGTCACCACCAGCACCACCAGCACCACCACGATCACGCGGTCGAGGGTTCGGGCCAGCGGGTGTGTGCCGCTAACCCACTGAAAAATCAGCGGGCCGGCAAACAGCGTGACCAGGGACAGCAACAGCAAGTTGATTCTCCGAAGCGAAAGAGAAAAGCAAGGCGCGAATACTAGCATATGAGCTGATTGTTGATACTATAGGTGCCTCCTCATCAGCCATTAAAACTGTGGACACAACTGCCATTGAATCCATGATCGCGGACCTCTGTGCCGAAGCCGGCACGGACGCGGAGCTGCATGAACTGCTTGCAGTCGTGGCAGAGCGCGAAGGCGTGGATGCGCAGGACGAGGAACTGCAACAGGGTGCGCAGTTTATTGGCGGCTACATTGAGCAGGTCCCCTACATGATGAAGATCGCCGCAACAGCTGCCGCTACCGTGGGGCTGGAGCCGCAGATGAATAAAATCCTCAAGATGGCCGAGTCCTACTGGATAGAGGGCGATGACATCATCCCCGATGAACTCGGCATCATCGGCCTGCTCGACGATGCCTACTGCTCCCTGATGTCCCTACAGGCCGTCTCCGACCATTTCCGCCTGCAAACCGGCAAGCACTTATTCCCCAACGACCTGAGCGCGGCCAACAAGGCCATGCGCAAGATCATTGGCGAACCCTACGCCACCAGACTCGACCACATCGTGATCCGCTCGATGTCCGAGTCCGGTCTGATTGAGGCGGTCAAGGCGCTGGCCAGCGAGGAAAAACGACTGAAGTTTGCGGCCAACAGCACGATCTGGAGCCATGGGCCGGCGGGCGAAATCGAGCTCGACATTCTGAAAAAGCTCGGCCTCCTGGGGGACTAAGCAGGCCAACCGGAGCCAGCCGCAGTGGATACCCACACGCCGGCTTCTCCAGCTCAATGGTCCCTGCGGGACTCCCCTCGCACGACGAAAGTCCTGACGGGCCGGCTATACAGCACTCGCTACGGCTTCGCCTGCGCTCCCTGTGCTGGATAGCCTGGATCGGGCATCCCGCCCGATCCTCCCTGGACTTTCGTCCTACTCGGCATTTCGAGTCGAATCCAACATGCGGGTATCCACCGCGGCTGGCTCTCCGATTGCCGTGCTGTGTCTCGGAGAGAGGGAGGCCAAGTTTTTTCTCTGTGTGTGTTTGAACGCTGGATTGTTTTGACCTTCACCAAAACGAAAGACTTCCCGCCGTGCCGCCGACGGCGCAGCTGCGGGGGCCGGGCAGGCGTGGTCGCCGCATCGAAAGGCCGAGTGAAGGGAAAGTCCAGGGACAATCCGGCGGGATGCCGGATTGAGGTCATCCAGAACAAGGATGTTCTGTATGACCGGCCCGTAAGGACTTACCCTTCGCGAGGGAAGTCCCAAAGGGACCCTTGAGCCCGCGGCGCCCATGCCTGCCCGGCCCTCGTAGCGGTGACGTCGGCGACACGGCCGCCCTGAAGCCTAGAGTTCCCTGAATGCCCTGCGTGTCAGATTGTCGCCACCCGTTTCCGTCACAACGATATTGTCCTCGATCCGGATACCGCCGTATGGCGCCAGCCGCTCAACCGCCTCCCAGTTGATCACCGAAGCGTCCTCATTCTCGCGCCAGGCACGCAACAAGGGCTCGACGAAATACAGTCCCGGCTCGATGGTCAGCACGTTGCCTGCTTCCAGGACCCGTGTCAGGCGCAGGAAGGGGTGGCCGTCCGGGCGCGGAATTTCGTCGCCGTCATTATCGATCAGCCCGGCGACGTCGTGCGTCTGCAGGCCGAGGAAATGGCCGAGACCGTGTGGATAGAACACACTGCTGAGGCCGGTATTGACCGCCTCAATAGCGCTGGTGTTGATGATGCCGAAGGACACCAGCAACTCGGCAATATCGTGGTGCGCGCTGAGGTGCAGGTCTTTGTAATCCAGCCCTGCCCTGACCTGGGCGCACAGGTCCTGCTGCACGGTATCCATCGCGGCCACCAGGTCGGCGAACTCGCCCGTGTCCTTTGCATAGGTCCGGGTGATGTCGGATGCGTAAGCGTTGACCGTGCAACCCGCGTCGATCAGGAAAGAACGTACCTCGGCAGGCGCCCTGTGCTCCTGCGCCTGGTAGTGCAACACAGAACCATGTGAATTCAGGGCGACGATGTTGCCGTACGGCAGGCGGGCGTCGTTATGACCACAGGCTGCCAGGTAGCGCAGGTTGATGTCGAATTCGGACTTGCCTTCGCGGAACGCACGTTCCGCTTCCACGTGAGCGTGCGCCGCCATCCTGGCCGATGCTTCAATACAGGCGATTTCGTATGGGGTCTTTCGCGTGCGGGCGATGTGCAGATGCTCCACCAATTTCGGCGGGTTGATCCACTCAGGCTTGAATACCTCAGCCAACGCAGGCGAGTCACCAATGGCGGCCACATCACCCAGGTCGATATCGCCGTCCGGCAAATGTGCCTTGATGCACTCAAGCCAGGCGCCAGGGTCGCGAACTACCTCGGTCTCGATATGATCTGCCCAGTAAGACTCAGGGTCAGACGGCGGCAAATGCCAGTAATCATCCGGCTGGTAGTAAAACAGCACAGGTTTCTGGCCAGGCACAATCAACAACACGCTGTCCGGGTGCTGGGTCAGTGGAGCCCAGGCAAGAAAATGCGGGTTGGCGCGGAATGCATACTGGTAGTCGTCGAGAAAGCTGTACATCGGGGTGCCAGAATGTACCAGCGCCGCCATGAAACTCTCCGCTTCCAGAGCAAGTTCCCAACGTGTCTGAATCTCTTTTACGTGATCTGCGAATAAAGCCCGGTAGCTAGTTTGTTTCATTAATCACCTTCCCCGAACGTGCACCAATCAATTAATTGCTGCCCATTCCCATAAAATTGCTAAAATATTCCGCTTTGGCGAAATCTAAACCGCCAAGTCCATTATCGCAGCGAGTAAGTCCAGTGACCATCCGTTTATACAACACCCTCAGTCGTGACAAACAGGTATTCGAACCCCTTGATCCCAACCGGGTCACCATGTACGTCTGCGGCCCAACCGTCTATAACTACGCCCACATCGGTAACGCCAGGCCGCCCGTAATTTTTGACCTGTTGTTCCGTTTGCTCAAGCTACATTACCCGCAAGTCGTGTATGCCCGCAACATCACCGATGTCGACGACAAGATCAACGAGACCGCCGCCAAACTGGGCGTGCCCATCTCCGAAGTTTCTTCAAAATACGCCGATGCGTTTCACCAGGACATGGCTGCCGTAGGCGTGAACCTGCCGACCATCGAACCGCGGGCCACCGACCACATCGAGCAGATGATCAACATGATCGAGCGTCTGCTCGAAGCCGGTCATGCCTACGCAACCGAAGGTCACGTACTGTTTGATATCGAGTCGTTCAAAGAGTACGGCGAACTGTCCGGTCGTAATTTACGCGATATGGAGGCGGGTTCACGGGTAGAAGTTGCAGAATTCAAGAAGCATCCAGGTGATTTCGTGCTGTGGAAGCCCTCGGTAGAGCCACAGCCCGGCTGGGACAGCCCGTGGGGCTGGGGACGGCCCGGCTGGCACCTCGAGTGCTCGGTCATGGCGGAAACCCACCTTGGGGAAACCATCGATATCCACGGCGGTGGACAGGACCTGGTGTTCCCTCACCACGAAAACGAAATTGCCCAGAGCTGCTGCTCGCACGGTGGCAGCCCGTTTGCCCGCTACTGGATGCACAACGGCTTCGTCACCGTCGAAAAGCGCAAGATGTCCAAATCTCTTGGCAACACGATGGTGGTCCATGAACTGCTGGAAAACCATCCCGGCGAAGTGTTGCGCTACATGCTGTTGGGCGCCCACTACCGCCAGCCCCTCGACTGGTCGGACCAGGATCTCGATAGTGCACGCCGCACACTGGATCGACTCTACGGCGTGCTGCGCACCGCAGACCAGGCATACGGACCGTTCGAAGCGAACGACCGCCCGGGCGACGCCCTGCTGGAAGCACTCAGCGACGACCTCAACACCCCGGTCGCGCTGGCCGAGTTCAACCATGTCGCCAAGGAGCTCGCGCGTGCGGACAACCCCGTCGATGCGCAAAAAGCCGCCGGCGAACTGCTGGCCGACGCCGCCTTCATCGGCCTGTTACAAACCCCGCCAGATGAGTGGTTCGGAGCCGGCGCCGAGGATCCTGAAAGCGCAGAAATCGAAGCACTGATCGAAAAACGCATACAGGCCCGCGCCGATCGCGACTTTGCCACCGCAGACACCATCCGCGACCAGCTGACCGCAATGGGCGTGGTGCTCGAAGACGCCGGCGGTGTCACCCGCTGGCGGCGCAAGGAAAGCTGAGACCACCATGAACAGCACAACCGCGCACGACCCCATCGCCGTCCAGGATGAAATCATCGATTCATTCAGCTTGTTTCCGGAATGGCTGGACCGCTACCAGTACCTGATCGACCTCGGGCGCAAACTACCGCCTCTGACTGAGGATGAAAAAACCGACGACAAACTCCTCAGCGGCTGCCAGTCGCAGGTATGGCTACACCTGGAAGGCGATGCAGACAAGGTCACCATCCGCGCCAACAGCGACGCCGCCATCGTCTCCGGCCTGATCGCACTGATCAGCAGCGTCTATTCGGGCTGCAGTGCCCGGCAGATCCTGGATACGGAGGCTTACTTTATTCAGGAGATTGGGCTTAGCGATCATTTGTCGCCGACACGGGCCAACGGCCTCCACGCCATGCAGAGTGCGATTAAGAACTACGCTCTAACGCTGGCTGGCTCAGCCTGACGAAGGTGCCTGGCTGACCGGGTTGGGTCGGGCTATTTGGTTCGCGGGCTTAGCGGCCCCGGGTAAACCCGGGACTTCCCTCACGGGATAGCGAGCTTACGGGGCCGGTCATACAGCACTCGCTACGGCTACGCCTTCGCTCCCTGTGCTGGATGACCTTGATCGGGCATCCCGCCCGATCTTCCCCTACTCACTCTCCCACTCGGCGCACGACGCTCTCCAGACAGCCCGACCCAACCCGGTCAGCCCCCACCCTCGTCAGCTTCGCTTGTGTGGTGGGGGCGCGAAGTTCTTTCTCTTCGGTGTAAAGAAAACACCGCACTTCTCTTCACACACCAGAAACCTTTTGGTTTTCACAAAGCGGTTGTGGGAGAGATGGGGTGTGTGGCGGGATGATTGGAGAGCATCGAAGCGCCGGGCGGAAACGCCATTAGGGGACAAATGGACAGGAAGTCCATTTGAGGCCATCCAGGGCGGGAGGCCCTGTATGGCCGGCCCCGTCAAGATGGCTTTTCCGCCCGGGGAGTCCCGAATTTATTCGGGACCGCTGAGCCCGCGACCCAATCGTCCCGCCACACACCCCATCTCTCCCGGCACCCACCTCTTGTGAAAACCCAAAAAAAAGCCCCGCCGAAGCGGGGCCTTTCCCAGGACTTTATCGCCTTATCTGTCGAGAACAATCATCTCAACGCGGCGATTCTCTGCACGTCCATCTTCCGTGTCATTGCTGGCTACCGGCCGTGACTCGCCATAACCTTTGGCGGACAGACGACTGGCTTTAACGCCCTTGCTGGTCAGGTAATCTCTGACTGCGTTGGCGCGCCGATCAGACAGGCCCATATTGTACTCCTCAGAACCCTTGCTATCGGTGTGACCGGCAATCTCAACGACTACACGTTCATGCTTCTTCAGCAAGCCCGCAGCTTCGTTCAGAACAGTCATGGCTTCGGGCCGTAAAGTGGCCTTGTCGAAGTCAAAGTGGACACCATCAAGCTCGATCACTGCTTCTACTTCGCAGCCATCCAGGTCAACCACGGCGCCCGGACGCGTATTCGGGCACTTGTCATGCTGGTTCAGCACGCCATCGCCATCCAGGTCCGGATTCGGTGGTGGAGGCGGTGGTGGTGGCGGTGGAGGCGGTGGTGGTGGAGCAGCCTTCTTGCCGCCGAAGTCAAAGCTCAGGCCAACCGTGAAGAGCCAGTCTTCGTAATGACCGTACCTCGGGATGCTGTCGCCATCGTTATCAACGCGGTACAGAGCCTGCAGGCGACCACTAAAGTGCTCGCTGAACTGACCCACAAGGCCGGCACCCAGGCTGACAGACAGGTTTGTGCCGTCATCCATCACATTATTGTGCTTGAGACCACCCAGCCCCAGAGCCAGGTAGGGACGAACTTTAGACTGTCCCATGTAGACACGGCCCATGGCGCCCCAGTTGCTCAACTTCCACTTGTCTTTTTCAGCACCGGGCAAAAACGCCTCAGCGCCCCTGTAGGTGCCTTTGAATTGGTCATATTCCAAATCAAGGCTGAAGTTGTTGCCAAAAAAGCGACCGAAGCCTGCGCCCCACACTACATCGTTGGTGCGTGTATCGCGGTCTGCGTC
>CAYUBS010000050.1:0-9847 GCA_964443145.1 uncultured Wenzhouxiangellaceae bacterium
GCGGTGAGGGCTACCTGTTTCTATATCGCTTTACCAGGGGATGGTTACTGGAGCATGGGGCGATACCGCCTCAATTGGCAGAGCGGTTTGTCGGCGGCCTGGGAGCGCTGATGCTGGTCGATTACCAGTCCGGCACCGCCGATCCTTACCGGGAGCTGCTGTTCATGCCGGGAAAATTTCGCTGGGGCAGGCTAACCCGACACTGCATCACTGAAATCGTGGTCTCCACTGAGCAGAGCGTACATAGTGGACGCGCCAACTGGGCTATCCCAAAACGGCTGGCGCAATTCGAATGGGGGGAAAGTGGGCCACGCAGCACGAAGATCGAAATCTCCGAGCAAGGACAGGCACGGTTCAGTGCCACGTTGAGCCACCGACCAATACCCCTGCCTATGCACACGGCCTTGCTGCCCATGCCGCTGGCTCAACCCAATGGCCAGGAGTTGTTGCTGACCAGATACTCAGGTCGTGGTGTGGCCTATCCCGCCCGCCTGGAGTCGCTCGAGATCCATGGCTGCCGCATGCCGCCCTTGCAGCAGCTCAAGCCGTTAATCGGTTTTAAGGTCAAGCCTTTCCGTCTGCGTTTCCCGATTGCCGGGCGCGTACCCCTGGAAGAGCCGACCCGGTCATTATGGGACCAGGAGCCGTAGGCGAGTGCAGGAAATCCACCCCCAGCCAACCTTGGTGGATGACGTGATCGTCGCTCCAAACATAGGACAATACTCAGGTTATACCTCATCACATTGGAGCAACAATATGACTAACCACTTGCCGGTCGTGCGCAATCAACGAGTAAGTCGGTTTTTACTTTTCCTTATGACCCTGGCCCTGGTGAGTCTGGGCAGTGCCGATCTTTCCGCCGGCTTTCTGGACAAACTCAAGGAAAAGCTGGGCAGCAGCGATCAGGAAGAACAGACACTGGATAACGAAGAAGTTGGTGCCGGGTTGAAAGAGGCCCTTCGTGTGGGCACGGAAACCGTGGTTGAAAACCTGGGCCAGCCCGGCGGCTTTGATCTCGACCCGGCGATTCATATACCTTTGCCCGGTCAACTTGAGAAGGCGAAGAAAATGCTCGGTAAAGTTGGTATGGATTCGTTGTTGACTGACCTTGAAGCCGAACTCAATGAAGCCGCCGAAATCGCCACGCCAAAAGCCCAGGCTTTGTTCATGCAAGCAATCAACGAGATGACGCTGGACGATGTGATGGGAATTTACAAGGGCCCGGATGACGCTGCGACTCAATATTTCAAATCGAAGATGTCGGTACCGCTGGCACTGGAGATGAAGCCTCTGGTTGATGAAAGCCTGGCGGATGTTGGCGCAGTTTCGACCTATGACAGTGCCATGGAAAGTTACAATGACATACCATTCGTGCCCCAGGTTAATGTCGACCTGGGAGACTACGTAGTGGAGAAAGGCATGGATGGAATTTTCTACTACCTGGCCAGGGAAGAAGCCGCGATCCGAAAGGACCCGGTCAAGCGGACTACCGATTTGCTCAAGAGTGTTTTCGGTAACTGACCTTCATTTGCACAGGCTGTTCATCCGTCTATTGTTCACTAGGCGTGGTTAAGTTGTCAGTACCGGTTAGAGGGTATTGTGTCCTTCGGGTTAGGCCTTTTCCCCCTGCACGCGCCCTGCAACGGTCTCGGTAGCGCGAATTAGAGCACCGAGCAAGTTTGTATCGATATCAAGATGCCCTTCATATTCCGCCAAATTTCGCTTGCGGTGCGCCTGGTCCAGAACCCGCCACTGCTCGCTCGCCAAGTCGAGAGTATGCTTTAGGCATTGAAATACAATGTACCTATTCTCTGACCGATACCCCATCTTGCGGAGAGCAGCAAGTGACAATGCGTGCGCCGCGTTATAAGCGAGATCAAATCTTGACTCAATACTGAGCGTTTCGTTTCCGGCGTCATGGAGTCGAGCCAGGCCGGAACTGATCAGACCGGCAACTTCCTGCTCTGAAACCGGCTCAGTTTTGAGCTGTCCAGCTTTTACAAGATTATCCAGTTCGTCATGTGACATCTATTTGCCCATGTAAAATTACTGTTGGACCCGCTAGCACGCGATTGAGGAATACATTGTTTTCGGAACGACGTTTGCGAAACTCACTAATTGTGTAAAGCGTGGGATTCACTTGCCGGCCCAATTTTTTTTCAACGGGAGAGAGATTCGCATAGAGATCTTCAAGCGTAAGGTCATCGGACACGACGAGCAAATCTATGTCGCTGCTTGCGGTCTCCGAACGCTTGGCCACCGAGCCATAGATAAGCGCCAGAGACAATCGTGCCGCCAGAGGTTTCAGTGCCGCTCGCAGGCTTTCCTCAATACCTACCGTCTTGCTAACGATTGAACAGAGCTCTTTATATATAGGTGAGTCGGGGTTGGCTCGATAATGTTTCTGACTACCGTGGCGTTCGATCACCACGAGTTCGCTGCGTGCCAGCCGCGCGAGCTCGCGCTGTACAGCACCGCGCCCAACATCGGCCAACTCAATCAACTCGGTGACAAAGAAGCTCCGCTCCGGCTGCCCAAACAACAGCCCGAGCAGGCGCTGCTGGGTTGCAGTGAATAAAGCGTCCGCTAGCGATTGCTGGCCAGGCCTTTGGCTAGCTTTTGGGGGTCGTCGAACAGTGGCAGTGCCTGTACCCATAGTGGGTATATTAGTACCCGTTTTGGGTATAGTCAAGGAAGGTCAATGACCAGACACGAACTAATGGGGGTCGGATTAAATTTTTCAAAATTGGTGCCCAGGGGCGCCCGATGCCTTACTGTGAGCGCCAGGACCACCAACGAATACTGCCCGCATCATTTTCTGCTCTTCTACTCGTGTAATCGGCACTATACTGTAAGTGACATGACCCAGATACGGAAACCGGCCGTTACTGGAGGACCCGACATGCGAACGTGCAGCCTGACCCTTTTGTTTATCGCGCTGATGCAGTTTGTGCCGGCACTTGCCGATGAAGCCGAATACAAAGCGGAACGTGCCGCCCTTGTAGAGGAAGTCCGTTCCTGGTTAATACGGGACCCGCTACCGGGTGGACGCTCTTCCGATGACAAGGTCCTGCAGGCGCTGGGCGAGGTGCGGCGCCACGAATTCATTCCACAGAAACTCCGCGGGAAAGCCTATGTGAACCACCCCCTGCCGATCGGTTACGGCCAGACCATCTCACAACCCTACATTGTCGCGCTGATGACGGAACTGGTTGATCTTGAGCCGAATGACGTCGTGCTCGAGGTCGGAACCGGTTCCGGTTACCAGGCGGCTGTACTGGCGAAGCTGGCCGGGCAGGTGTTCAGCATCGAAATTATCGAGCCACTCGCCGAGCAGGCCAAAAATCGGTTGCAGCGGCTCGGCTATCAGAATGTCCAGACAAAACTCGGTGACGGTTACTATGGCTGGGAAGAGCATGCGCCTTTCGATGCCATTGTCGTCACGGCGGCCGCCAGCCACGTGCCGCCACCGTTGATCCAGCAATTGAAGCCAGGCGGGCGCATGGTTATTCCGGTCGGTAGCCGTTTCGCAGTGCAGTATCTGTTGCTGATCGAGAAAACCGCTGACCAGGAAATCGTGACACGGCAGATCACCGCTGTGCGGTTTGTGCCTCTCACCGGCGAGCATTGAGCCGGCGCCGAGAGCCTTGGCCATGCGTAATCTGCTGATCGCAACGCTGCTGGTTTCTGCATCGGCAATCGCCTACGAGATCTTGCTGATCCGGCTGCTTTCCATAATCCAGTGGCATCATTTCGCCTGGATGATCATCAGCGTGGCCCTGCTTGGCTATGGTGTCAGCGGCACCGCTATTGCGCTGGCCAGGCGGTGGCTGGAACCGCGTTTTGAAACCGCTTTCGCGATCAGCGCGTTCGTGTTCAGCCTTGCGATGATTGCCGGTTTCCTGCTGGGGCAGCGTCTGCCGTTCAACGCCCTGGAAATCGTCTGGAACTCCCGCCAGTTCCTGTACCTGGCACTCATGTACCTGGTCTTCATGATTCCTTTCTTCTTCGCGGCTTCATGTATTGGTCTTGCCTTCACCTGCCGCAGCGGCCAGGTCGACCGTATCTACTTTTTTGACCTGCTGGGCGCAGGGCTGGGTGCCCTGCTGCTGCTTGCTGCGCTGTTCCTGCTCAAGCCCCAGCAAGTGCTGGTCCTGCTTTGTGCAGTGGCTCTGTTCGCTTCGATGCTGATCCTGTGGACGTCACCGCAACGGAAATCACCGGCCCGGCTAATCCTGCTGGTATCACAGGTGGCGTGGTTGCTGGTTCTGCTCATGTTACTGCCGGCGGACCGGGTCGGTTTGCGCATGTCGGAGTTCAAAGGGCTCAGCCAGGCAATGCAAGTGATGGACAGCCGCGTACTGGTTGAGTCATCGAGCCCCCTGGGTCTGCTCACCGTGGTCGAAAGTCCTGCGGTTCCGTTTCGACATGTGCCCGGACTGAGTTTTGGAACCCGCCATCGTGCGCCGGAACAACTGGCGGTTTTTACCGATGGTGACAGCATCAACGTGATCACGCGGTTTGACGGCGACCTGGAAAAAATGGCTTACCTGGGTGATGCCACTTCGGCATTGCCTTATCGGCTGCTGCACCAGCCCAGGGTATTGATCCTGGGTTCCGGCGCCGGCGCCGATGTGCTGCTGGCTTTGTACGGCGGAGCCAGCCAGATCGAAGCGGTGGAGCTGAACCCGCAGATGATTTCGCTGGTGCGCGAAACGTTCTCACAATTTTCAGGCAATTTGTACGAACATGAACGTCTTCGCGTGCACGAGGCAGAGGCCAGGGGGTTCGTCGCCCGCAACGATGAGCGATTTGACCTGGTACAGATAAGCCTGCTTGATTCCTTTACGGCTTCGGGTTCCGGAGTGCAGGCGCTGAATGAAAGCCATCTCTATACCGTAGAAGCGATGGGGCAATACCTGGATCTGCTGGAGCCGGAGGGCCTGCTGGCGATCACACGATGGATAAAAGTGCCTCCGCGCGACAGCCTCAAACTGGTCGCGACGCTTATCGAAGCACTTAGGCAAAAAGGAATTTCTGATCCGGGCCGGCGCATTGCCGTGATCCGCAACTGGAACACCGTGACGCTACTGGCCAGGAATGGTGTTTTTTCAGCGCGTGAAACTGCGCATATCCTGGAGTTTGCGCACTCCCGGTTTTTCGACACTGCATATTACCCTTCCATGCCGGCCGAAAACGCTAATCGATTCAACCAGCTCGAACAGCCATGGCTATTTGATGGCGTCAGGGCATTGCTCGGCGACGGAGCTGAGAGATTTATGCAGGACTACAAGTTTAATATCCGGCCTGCGACCGACGATCGGCCGTATTTCTTCAATTTTTTCAAGTGGCGCGTGTTACCCGAAGCCCTTGACTTGCGTAAGCGAGGTGGGGCCGGGTTGATCGAGTGGGGTTACCTGGTGTTGGTCGCCACGCTGGCCCAGGCAGTATTGCTGGGGTTGGTCCTGATCCTGCTGCCGCTGGCAGCCGTTAAGCGTAATTGGCCCAGGGGCACTGGCTGGCGAATGGGTAGTTACTTTTTCCTGCTTGGCATGGCCTTCCTGTTCGTAGAGATGGCTTTTATCCAGAAGTTTATCCTGTTCCTGAGTCATCCCCTGTACTCAGTGGCCGTTGTGCTGGCCGGTTTCCTGGTATTTGCGGGCCTGGGGAGCGGCTATGCGGTGCGAATTGCACAACGGCTCGAGCAGGCCGGCACATCTCCCGTTCGCGTTGCAGTTGCCGCTATCGCCTTTTTCACTCTGGCCTGGATCGTCATTTTGCCGTGGCTGTTCGAGAGCATGATCGGTCTGGGTGACACTCTCAGGATTGGTGTTTCCCTGGCGCTGATCGCGCCGCTTGGTTTCTGCATGGGTATGCCGTTTCCCCTGGGTTTGCGGCAGGTCGCGAACTTAGCTCCTGGTTTCATTCCCTGGGCATGGGGGATCAACGGCCTGGCTTCGGTGATCAGCGCAGCACTGGCCACGTTGCTGGCCATCGAATTCGGTTTCACCGTCGTACTCCTGCTGGCCCTGCTGCTGTATTCCGGCGCCGCGGTGTTGGTTCACAAATAGCATGAAAAAGGGGGCTTGTTGAGGTAGATTCACTTTGGACTCATCCGCAAGATATCGGCTATCGGTGACGTAACTCATATACATGGCAGGGCTCCTGGCCATAACATGGGGTTAGTCCACGTGCAGGGCTGAGCGGCCCTGCCAGGGTTTGCTGATGAACGGTGTTCACGCGCATCGAGGTATGGGAAACCAGGCTGGCTTTTCCATCGAAGGCCCGCTGGCGCATTGCGTGGGAAACTGGGTTGCATCAAACCTGCATGATGTCGAATTACAACTGTCCCACACGCGCTGGCCAAAAGACCAGTTACAGCTGAACCTGGGTGGAATTTCCGCCCTGGATACAGCTGGAGCCTGGCTGATCCACCGGACTTTTCACGCTTTGGAAGCCTCAGGCCTGCAGGTGTCTGTGCTTGGCGCCGACGAAAAAACAAGGCAACTGCTGGATCTGGTCAGAGCACGCAGCAAATCCGCCACCGAAGTGCCAAGGCCCTATTTACCCGGTTTTCTGGAAAGTGTCGGCAGAAAAACTGGCGGTCAGTTGCAACAGTTGTACGAATTCCTCGCGTTTACGGGGCACCTGGCTTTCATTGCGGCACAGTCATTACTGCGTCCATGGCGTATTCGCTGGCCGCTGGTTGTCAAGGAACTTCAAAACGCTGGAGTAAGTGCACTGCCTATCGTTGGGCTGCTGGCCTTTCTGATCGGTATTGTCATTGCCTACCAGGGCGGCATCGTTCTGCGCGACTACGGCGCCAACATCTACGTGGCGGATCTCGTGGGTCTTTCCATGGTACGTGAGCTAGCGCCGCTGATCACGGCGATCATCGTTGCCGGCAGGACCGGGTCGGCGTACACGGCACAAATCGGCACGATGATGGTGACCGAAGAAGTGGACGCCTTGCGCAGTATTGGCATTGCACCCATCGAGATGCTGGTGCTGCCTAAACTGATTGCACTGATTATTGCTCTGCCGCTGCTGACGGTATTTGCTGACGTGACGGGACTACTGGGCGGCATGCTGATGGCTGCCGGCATGCTCGATCTGAACTCATCCACTTTCATTGAGCGCCTGACCGAAGCACTGACCCTGGACTCGTACCTCAGCGGTGTTGGTAAAGCCCCGGTTTTTGCCGTCATCATTTCGACAGTCGGATGCTTCCAGGGATTCCGCGTTTACGGCAGTGCCGAAAGCGTGGGACGGCAAACGACCGTCAGCGTAGTCCAGTCCATTTTCCTGGTGATCATAGTCGACGCGGTCTTTTCCATAGCTTTTGCCAGGCTGGGGATCTGAAAGATGCCGACTGAACTTGAATCCGTCACCATTTACGGCCAGAAAAGGTCTGGAGAATGCATATTGAAGGCCCGCAATCTGGTCATGGATTTCGGACCAAAGCGCGTTCTGGATGGCATCAACATGCAACTCAACCGGGGTGAAATCCTGGCCGTAGTTGGCGGCAGCGGCAGCGGAAAATCCACGTTAATGAGGCAACTGGCTTTACTGCAGCACCCGACTTCCGGAACCATTCAGTTGTTTGGAAAAGACGTCACTAACATGGGTGAATTGCGCACACTCCCTTTACGGCGACGGATGGGTGTAATGTTCCAGCACGGCGCCCTGTTTGGCGATTTGACGGTACTCGAGAACGTCAGCCTGCCCTTGCGGGAACACACCGGCCTGAGCCTCGAGATCATCGAAGAGGTATCCATGTTGAAAATTTCCCTGGCGGGACTGGAGCCGGACGCCGCGGCGCTTTATCCCAGCCAGCTGAGCGGAGGTATGCGAAAAAGGGCAGCCGTCGCCCGTGGCATTGCCCTTGACCCTGAAATCCTCTATCTGGATGAGCCCAGTTCCGGATTGGATCCGATTAGCGCCGACGCAATGGATGAACTCGTGCTCCATCTTAAAAAAACGCTGGGACTGACGATCCTGCTGGTGACACATGATATGGATTCGTTATGGCGTGTAGCGGACCGTATCCTGCTTCTGGCTGAAGCCCAAATTGCCGCCGAGGGCAGCATGCGGGATTTGGTCGCTTCAGATAATGCTCACGCACAGCGGTTTTTCCACGGTCCCCGGGGACGAGCAGCAGGAGTATCCCATGATCAGTAAGTCCAGCTATGCACTAACAGGAGCGTTCGTCCTCGTGCTTGCAACCGTCTTTATCTGGGGGGTGCTTTGGATCAGTGCAGGCGGACCGCCACAAAGTTTCGATCGTTACCTGGTCTACACAACGGATTCGGTGTCTGGATTGAACGTTGATTCAGCCGTTAAATTCCGGGGGGTTGATGTGGGCAAAGTCGAACAGGTTTCGATCGACTCGAGAAATTCTGAACGTATTCGCCTGCAGTTGCTGATTCGCCAGGGCACTCCCATCACGGTCGATACCGTGGCAAACCTGGAATACCAGGGATTAACCGGCCTGGCCAGCGTCAACCTGGGCGGCGGCCATGCCGATTCAAAAATCCTCCGCCGGGGTGAAAGTGAGGAATATCCGGTTATCCAGGCCCGTTCTTCCGTATTTTCGAACCTGGATCTGACCTTGTCAGATCTGCTTAACAACCTGATCGAGGCGTCGGCTGGCATCAATGACCTGCTCAATGAGCGAAACCGGGCTAATTTCTCCCGGTCCATTGAGAATATTGCCGACGTGACAGAAAACATCTCCGAACAATCGCAACAGCTTGACGCCATCATTGAAAATCTGTCCGTTACGCTAGAAAACACCCGAACTGCGAGTGTTGGCTTCCCGACGTTAATCCAGGATTTTTCGGACAGCGCGCAGGCCATCACCCGGATGGCCGAGCAGATCAACAGCGTTGGCGAGAAACTCGCTTCAGCCAGCGCGGGCATTGACCAGGCTGCAAATCAGACTAGCTCCGACCTGGCTGGTTTCATGGGTAGCACCCTGCCTGAAATCCAGGCGATGGTCAGCGAGCTAAGACTGGCATCTGAAAACCTGCGGCGGATGAGCGACGCATTGGCGCAGGATCCCAGCCTTTTGCTCTATGGCATGCCCGAGCGTGAACCGGGGCCGGGCGAATGAGGAAACTGAAGAATTTCAGCTACTTTTTATTCACCGTCGTTTTGCTGGCTGTCATAACCGCGTGCAGTATTCGTGGTCCTGCCCAGAGAACCGCAAAACAGATTTTTGTACTGCGGGGCACACCCGCAAGCAGCGAGCACCTTACAGCCGCGGATCATTCCGGCTGCTCTCTTCGTGTCAGCACTCCGTCTTCAGCAGGTGGCTTAAACACGGCACGCATGGCGTACAGCACTGAACCCAGTCAGCTGGAATACTATGCATACCATGAATGGGCTGCCCCACCGGCAAAAATGGTCGCTGAGCTGATGGAAACACGATTGGACGCTACCGGCCTGTTCAAGTTCGTCATCTCCGGTTCACCTGGCGTCAGGGCAGATTTACGGCTTGATTCGCACTTGCAGACGCTGCAACAGGATTTCCGCGCTGATAGCAGCAGCGTAAACCTGACACTGAAAATCAGCCTGATCGAAGTGGGAACCAGGAACTTGATTGACTCCAGGAGTTTCAGCTACCGGGAGACTGCCGAAAGCGCAAACGCGGAAGCCGGTGTGGCCGCCGCGAACCTTGCGGTTGAGCGGTTTATTATTGACCTGTCAGAATTCCTCGAAACCTCGCTTACCAAGGTAACATGTTCTGATGCGTACTAAAAATCCAATTCCTCACAGAGCTTGGTGATTTCCCGGCATGACAGTCACGGCACTCCCGGACGCACCACACACCAGCAGTTGCCAC
>CAYUBS010000050.1:9947-18657 GCA_964443145.1 uncultured Wenzhouxiangellaceae bacterium
CTGTGAAGACCCCTGAGCCTTGTCCAGGCTTTCCTTATCCCTGAGATTATTGAAATACTTGCCCTGCAGATACAGGGAGTAGACCTTAGGATCCGTCTTCCGGGACTCTTGAAAACTTCACCGTAAATTCAGCCCCGATCTCCCGGTTAACGATGTCCACTTTGCCATCCATCGCCATTGTCAGCTGATGGACAATGGCCAGACCAATGCCAGTGCCCACGGTTTCCCGGGTGAGTTCTGATTGCGGACGATAGAAAAGCTGGAAGATCTTCTTCATCTGGTCTTTGGGGACGCCCGGTCCAAAATCTCTCACCGAGAACAGGACCTGGTTGTCACTGGTGAGCCTGCTGCTGATCTCGATGGTTTTGTTGTCCGCATTTTCAGAGAACTTGATGGCATTATCGACCAGGTTGATGACGATCTGAGCGAAGCAGTCTTCGTCGACCATCACTGCAGCCCGATCCGTTTCATCGTCTCGTTTGAAGCTGAGGCGAAAGCCTGCACGTTGTACCTGGTTGGCAATTTTTGACTCAATGTTGCTCATCAGTTCGCCGGCCTGCCTGGGCTTCAGGTCGAACTGCGGTTCGTTGCGAGTAATATTGGCAAGCTGCAGGACGTTGGAGATGAGCCGGGTCAGGCGCTCCGACTCGTCATGGATATATTCGTAATAGGTCTTCTTTTTCTCCTCATCCACCCAGCCTTCTTTCAGCATCTCACCGTACATGCGAATAGAGGTCAGTGGTGTCTTGAGCTCGTGGCTGACCGCTGATACGAAATCCTGCTGTTGCCGGGCCAGGTTTATCTGGCTCAACCCCAGGCGATACATTGCGTAGAAACCGGACAGGAATACCAAGGCAAGGACCAGCGTGACCCAGCCCAACACGGCGGCGCCGGGGCCGGGGGGCAGACGGCTGATGCTGAAAATGAGTTCGATGCTGTCCAGCGGCGCGGACAAGCGGTCACGAAACACCAGTGCGCCATCCAATCCGGGGTTGCCATTGGGACAGTTGTAGCTGTCACACCCGCTGGCCGTGTAGATGACGTCCTCGCCGAGAGCAACGATCAGGTGGGACCTGTTGGAAAGCGCCGTTTCCATGAAAGGCGTGTCGATCGTATCCTCGATAAAGGCTTGCTGATCGATCAACAGGCCCTGGATGTAACGTTCGCCCCCGCGCCAGACTTTTCGGAAGAGAACCAGGTGACCGCTGTCGAGCATACTGAAATCCAGGGGATCGACCTCGCTCTCGAAAGTGCGTATACGCAGATCAGCCATAGCAGGGACAGCCGGCTCCTTATCTGACGGCATTTCAGATTCTGCCAGGTTGATCTGCTCCTTGCGCTTGGTTCGTGAAGGGGCGGAGACGCGCACTTTCTCATTCAGCTGCGCCTGGTCCAGTTGACTTTCGTGCTCCTCGCTTTTCTTCTCAAGAGCAGAATCGAGTTTGAGGTCGGCTACTTTACCGAGGGCGCCGGCACGCTGTTGTCCTTCTCGCTGCCTGGAGGCCACTTCGGCAGGTGCGATGTCGAGGTCGCGCCCACCGGCATTGTCCAAACCTGCGAGCACATCCTGCCTGGGCATATTGAGTCGATCGAAAACCTGCTGACTGTAAGTGTCACTGCTGGCGGCAGCCTGCTCTGCCGGCATCGCTTCGCGACTAAAATGCACCAGGCGGTTGTCGGCCAGGATTTCATGAATCTCACGGGTCAGTAGCAGGCGGTCTTTGTATTCTTCCTCGCCGATGCCGAATTTATCGGGATCGCTGCCTTCAGGCGGCAGCAGCGGGCTACTGAATTCGCCGCGCGTGTTGACCTGGAAATAACCGATCAGGCCGGGCGGATTCCCGGTCACGGGGTAGGCAGACAGCGGTGAATGTTGCAGGAAACTGGCACTGGGGTCACCGGTGACGACCAGGAATATGTAATCGGCAAATGACCGGGTGTCGGCGGAATGAATCATCTCGATCAATCGCCCATCAATGCGGCTGGTCAGCTCCTCGGCAAGACCGCGATACTGATGAAAGGCTTCCCATTTGAGCTGACCGTAGGCGTGCCAGATCAGGACGCCGGTCGGAATGGCGAGTGCCAGGAAAAAGACCGCCAGCAAGTTCCTCAAGCGGCCCTTGTCGTATCCCTTAATGAGTGCTTTGGGTAACATTCTAATCTTGCGTTACCAGTCGATAGCCGGCGCCGCGCACGGTGATGAGGATTTCAGGCTGTTTGGGGACGGCCTCGATCTTGCGCCGCAGTTTCGCAATATGGATGTCGACCGTACGTGTCTCGATGTCCATATTTCTGGGATAGCCCCAAACCTTTGTCAGTAACTCTTCCCTCGATACCGGCCGGTCCGGGTTCTGCGCCAGGTAACTCAAAACCTCGATCTCGCGGCGGGTTAACGTGAAGGATCCCACATCACTTTTCCCTGAGAGGTTTTCCGTGTCGATTGTAACGTTGCGCAAACGGATGGTCCTGGCCATCTCGATTCCGGCGTGCGAGCGGCGCAAGACCGCCTCGATCCGCAACAGCAGCTGTTGGATGGAGAATGGTTTGTTCACATAGTCATCGGCACCGAGTTTAAGGCCCTGGATGATTTCCTCGTCCGAAGTTTTGGCCGTCAGCATGATAATGGGCTGTTCCGCGTCCTGTGTCCTGATGCGGTCGCAGATTTCGTAGCCATCCATGCCGGGCAACATGATATCCAGCAGAATCAAATCGAACTGGCCCGTCAGCGCCTTCCTGAGGCCCTCGGGGCCGGTCGCGGCAGCGTCTACGCCGTAGCCGTGGAACACCAGCACATCGCTCAAGCCGCTGCGGATGGCCTCCTCGTCCTCAACGATCAGAATGTGAATTTGTCTCGTCATATCGACACCAACCTTAGGCTACCAGCTTGCAGGCTCGCGCGGCGTGACCGGATGTAACTTATTTGTAAATTCTCACGCCCGGTTTTTACCCATCCATGTCTTATAGGCAAAGCCCCCGCCTTCTAAGCTGTTTCCATCAACCGACTGAATGGAGAAAAAATCATGGAACTAATCAACCGCGTTTCGCGACTCTTCAAAGCGGACTTTCATGCCGTTCTGGACCAGATTGAAGAGCCCGAGCAATTACTCAAACAGGCCATCCGCGACATGGAGGATGACCTCGCCGCCACCGAACAGCGTATCAAGTTGTGCGCGCATGACACCGGAACGTTAGCGCTTCGCAAGAGCGAACTGGAAAACGCGTTGGCCGAAATCGATGAGCAGCTCGATCTTTGTTTCAAGTCTGATAAAGACGAACTGGCAAAGAACCTTGTCCGTAAGAAACTCGAGGCCACGCGGCTTTTAAAGCGCCTGAACGCGAAGCACGCGGCCAATGAGAAATACCTCGCCGACCAGGGCGCGATGCTCGACGAGAACCGCACGACGCTGGAAGGGCTGAGGCAAAAAGCAGAGCTTTTCGCACAACGCAGCCCGGTTCACTCTACACCCGGTGATTCCACATCCGCTTCGGAATTCGACGATATCGCCTGGATGGCGCGGGAAATGGCGGTCGGAGATGACGAGGTCGAAGTCGCCTTTTTGCGGGAACAAAGTCTGAGGGGTGCGTCATGAACCGGCCCGGCTTCGCTCACCATCCGTTCTTTGGCGGTGTCGTCATCGCCGCGGTCCTGGGATTCTTCGCCAGTGCGCTCGTCGCCACGCTGACGCCCCTGTTGGGCTTCAGCAGCGTCGTCCGGCTGATCATCCCCGCGCTGGGACTGGCTTACCTTCTGTATCTCATGAACCGCAGCAAGGCCCGGGTGGGCCATGTAACCACGCTTTCCCTGTGGTGCGTGCTGGCCGCCATCAGCTGGTGGGTAGCGCCTCCATTGCCGCTTTACCTGCTGATTCACGTGGCAGCTATCTGGCTGGTGCGCTGCCTGTATTTCTATTCGGGCATCGTACCGGCGTTGATGGACCTGGGGCTCAGTGCCTTGAGCATCTCCGCTTCCGTCTGGGCCATGACACGCTCCGGCAGCGTGTTTCTTTCGATCTGGACGTTCTTCCTGGTGCAGGCGCTGTTTGTGGCGATTCCGCCGGCGGTGAAGGGGAAAACAGAGCCGGAAGGCAACACCGCGGTGGACAACGAGAACTTTAGGCGGGCCAGGCGCCAGGCCGACGCGGCGCTGCGCCAGTTGTTCACCAACTAGCCGGCTATCCAATCCTTAAACACACACAGAGGAATACATCATGAAAACCAAACTGCTAGCCATTACCCTTTTCACACTGACACTGGGGGCGGTTGTGTATTATCCGCAACTTTCCGCCACGACCGGCGTGGTGAAGACACCCGTCAACCGGCACATCACCGTGAACACACCCACGACGAACAAACCCAGGGTCGACGTGGTGTTCGTGCTGGATACCACGGGCAGCATGGGCGGCCTCATTCAGACCGCCAAGGATAAGATCTGGTCGATCGCGACCACCATGGCCTCGGCGCAGCCGACACCGGAAATCCGCATCGGCCTTGTCGCCTATCGTGACCGCGGGGATCAGTATGTCACCCGGCGGGTCGACCTTTCTGCTGATCTGGATTCCGTGTACGCGGCATTGATGGATTTCCAGGCCAGCGGCGGTGGCGACACGCCCGAGAGTGTCAACGAGGCGCTCAACGATGCCGTTCACCAGATGTCGTGGAGCCAGGACGAGCAAGCCTACCAGGTGATTTTCCTGGTCGGCGACGCGCCTCCGCACATGGACTATAACGAGGCGCAATACCCGGCGATCGTGAAAGATGCACTCGACAAAGGCATTGTCATCAACACGATTCAATGCGGTGAAATGCCAGTGACTGTCGCTCCCTGGACGCAGATTGCGAACCTGGGACAAGGCAACTTCTTCCAGGTCGAACAGGCCGGCGGTGCGGTCGCATTCACCACCCCGTTCGACAACAAGATCGCCGAATTGTCGGCCAGGCTCGACGATACCCGCCTGTACTATGGCACGCAGGAAGAGAAGGCAAGAATGAAAAAAAAGGTGGCCGCAACCGACAAGCTGCATGCAAGTGCTTCGGTTGAATCACGCGCACGGCGCGGAGTTTTCAATGCCGCGGCCGGCGGGCGCGCCAACCAGCTTGGGGAAAATGAGCTGGTGAGTGCGGTTGCCAGTGGAGACTTACGGCTCAATGAGATCGAAGCCGAGGCGCTGCCGGAAGCGATGCAGCCGATGGCGCCCGCCGAGCAGAAGACATACCTCGCCGGGCTCGCCCAGAAGCGCGATGAAATACAGCAGCAGATCAAGGATCTGTCGGCTGACCGTGACGGCTACCTGGCGAAGAAAGTCGAGGAAGCCGGCGGCCTGGATGACTCGCTGGACCGGCAGCTTTACGATGCCGTCAAAGAGCAGGCGCAAAAAGCCGGACTTGAGTACGAAGAGGGTCCCAGTTATTGATCAGGCGATGGAAACCAGGGGCCGGATACAACTAATCCACGCGCACCGAGTTGTCTTCAGCAACGTAATCGTCGAGGCGTTCGGGAAATAAAGTGGTTTGAGAGCGATCCTCGGCCGGTCCCCGGTCTCACCTTCTCCCTGCACAATGGAATCGAACCCGGATTGGCGGTTTGCCGCTGACCAGAAGTGTCCGTGATACCTGGGGCAGTCCATGTACTTAACTCACGTGTCCGAGAAAATGGGGCCTAACCCCTGTGACTGATCCCAGTACTTCGCCTGGTAATGCTGGGTTTCTGCATTGATTCCATTTAAGTGTGCTTGATGGCGACAATAAATGCGGCGGCATTTTTCTTCGGTAGCCAGGTATGGTCGATCTTGAAACCGGCCCCGATCAGGCTTTCCTCCAGTTGAGCCTGGGTGAAGACCTTTACCAAGGGGATGAGCCTCAAAAAGTGCCCAATTGGGGCGATGATTCTGAAAATCCACGTCATGTCGCCAACACAGGCCGTACTGGTGACAAATACACCGCCAGGCTTGAGTCCTTGGTAAGCGGTTACGATTGCCGCCTCCGGATCTTGGAGCAAGTGCAGGAGGTTGTGCGCCATGATGACATCGTAACTGGATTCCAGAATGTCGTGATCATCGACATCCCTGGTCTCGAATGTGACGTTTTCAACCTGCCCCTCTTCGGCTTTGTCCCTAGCGATGTTAATCATTCCGGGCGAGAAGTCCGTCGCCAGGATGTGTTTAACGTAAGGCGCATGCGCCAGGGCCGTGGATCCCGTGCCGCAACCTGTTTCGAGTACTTCCGAGTCGGGTCTGAAGTGAGTGCGCGTGATCTCAAGTTTTTTTTCGTAGGCTGCCTGGTCGGCAACCGGGTGTTGCGCATATTTCGCTGCGCGTTTGTCCCAAAATCGGTTTTCGCCGCTCATTTTGGCTTCCCTGTTTCGCAATAAATGAGGACAGACAATGGTACTGACAAATTAACTTCTCGGCTCGTGCTTTTTTCCGCGCATGCACGACTTATGTGGCCGAAATCAAATGCGGTCCAAGATTGAATAGATTGTAGATAGCAGCGTGCGTGCTCAGAAACCGTTGCGCTCGTCGACAAGAATCTGGATGCTAATCCTCACCTGGCCAAAACACTTTTGACTCTGGAACTTGACTCTGACCCTATACCTTTCGGATAGTGTTCGCTGTTGCAGTCACATGTCGATCTTGTAAAGTTTAGTTATGGCTTCAATGATTTCCGGACTATCCCACTCCTGCGCGCCGTTTACTTTCTGCAGCACACGGCCTTCGGCGTCGATCAAAAGCGTCAGCGGAATGGTCTTCGCCCCCAGGATATTCTCCAGCATCAGCTGCCGGTCGATGTAATGCGGGAAAGTTGTTCCGGCCTTGGCAAGAAAAGATTCTGCACGTTCCCGATAGTCGTCGGTTGAGATGCCGATCACGTTGAACCGGTCACCCAAATACTGAGATAACCGTTCGAGGGAACCCATTTCAGCCAGGCAGGGGCCACAGTAGCTTGCCCAAACATTGATGATCAGGGGTTTACCGAGAAACTGGGAAAGAAACCCAGAGCCTACGGTCAAACCCTGCATCGGCGCATTAGGCAAATAATCGCCGACAGAAACCTCACCCGGATTGGCGCCAACCGGCGAAGAAAGGCCCGTCAAAAGCACCAACAAAATTGCGAAAAAAGTTTTCATGATTCTCGTAACCATTGCCTTGAATCCCTTTTCTATCGGGTTGTTAAACCCCATCCGTATCACGCCGCGGCGGTACTGACAAATTAACTTCTCGGTTCGTGCTTTTTTCCGTGTATGCACGACTTATGTGGCCGCCGCACTATTCCAAGACGCAAAGGCGCGTTGTCGGAATAATTGATAGTGTTTGGCCAAGCTGATCGCAATGATACCGTAGTCGGAAAAAAACGCCCCCATTCTCATTGCGCCTGCCACAACACCTTTTGGATTCAATCAAAGCAGCAGCACACTCACGCGAAGTGCCGTATCAATCACTAATTAGGGTTTGGTTGCAGGAGAAGCTGCACAACCAGTAAACGCTAGTAAATATTGGTTAAGCGGGTTGGCGTTGGCACAAATCTGGCACTTAGACATTTTTAATGTAGAGGCGCGTGGAGCGCGTCCTGGCCCGAAGGGCTGCACCTAATTGATTTGTTATATGGCTCACTCACGCCAACAACATTCGAATAAGCACCCAACCGAGACACCCGCAAGTAAAAAGAATCCCAAATAAATTCGGCCAGTACTTAGATCTGTCGGAAATGCTGGGTATTGTGATCTTGCCAGAAGAGACGCCAATTCCTAGCGTCAAGAAAAGCAGAGAAGTCACCCAGGCCATTACCGAGGAGTACCGAGCGCCGCTAACGGCCGCTATTGTTGCAAATAACAGAAAGCCCAAAGAAATTAAAATTCTAAGAGAGATTGGTATTTGCCGATGCTCTAAGCTCTTATCACCCATACTCGATACCTACTCAAAGGACCATATAACGTTTTGGCTAGGAAGCATCGGCAGCGCTTATGGCCGCCTTGAGTGTTTCAGTCGCTGCCGACGTACAAATTTGTTCCAAACTCTTCCTTTTTGGATCGTCGGATTTGTTGCTATACGACATTTGGTACGTAAATGTATTTGTCGTGAACACTGGCTGTCGCGCGGTGTTTAGCTCTGAGGGCTTGTATAAGAACTTCTTCGCGGCATCAGTCGCTGTTTGGTTGAAATTGTTAGACCGACTCACTGCAATTGCGCGATGACTACTGGTGGTCCCATCAGCTTCAATTATGAAACCGATTGCAACACAGCCCTGTTCACCTCTACTAAGAGATTTCTGTGGGTATACAGGTGCAACCTTCTTTTCAACAATCCAATATTGCTCCAGTTCATCACCAGGGACGATTAGTACCGAGTCTGGTTCAGAACCTGTGTCCTGAGACTGGTCTGCCATGGTAATAAGCGGTTGAAAGAGAAGTGGCAGTAATACAAATAATGAAGTGAGGGTTTTCATTGTTCACATAGTCCTGACTTTGCCACTAAGCATCTTCGCTTTGTGGAAATAACGATCTAATCTTATTACTTTTTTATTTTATTTGCCATAGATGTCAAATAATGACGAACACGGCACAGGTAGTGAATGAAGGGCGATTTTGCCGAAGACAAAGAAGGGCTGTACGCTCGACGTCAGCCTTGAGATCGTGACCCTGGCTTTCGGGGTTTTTTGCCGGATCTGGCTGGTTTGCTGCCATCATCACGCGGCGGCAGGCCCGTATGCTGGGTCA
>CAYUBS010000051.1:0-17090 GCA_964443145.1 uncultured Wenzhouxiangellaceae bacterium
ATAAGTTTTGGGCTTTTGAAGGACTATTTCAAGACAGTTTCGAAAGGAATGCGGATATTGACCGTAAGGCCGTGCGGAGAGGTCTCGCTCAGGCGGAAAGAGTGCTTGTTTCCATACAGTTCGGCCAGACGTTCCTGAGTATTGCGCAGGCCGACTCCATTGGCGTCGGGGATGCACCCATCAACCAACTTGACGCCAGGCCCATCGTCGCTCAACTCCAGCAGCAAGTCGCCGGCAAAGACCTTGGCGGCAATGCGCAGGCGCCCGCCTTCCTCCGATTGCGCAATACCGAACTTGATGGCATTTTCGACCAGCGGCTGCAGAAGCAGGCTGGGTATCAGGGCTTGTGAAGCCTCCTCGCCTATATCCAGTTCCAGGTTCAGGCGCTCTTCGAATCGTACTTTTTCGATATCCAGGTAGAGCTTCAGCGCTGCCAGTTCCTGGTCGAGCGTGATTTTCTGCATCGGGTCATTATCCAGCGAATAGCGCAGAAAACTCGACAGGCGGGTCACCATGCGATTAGCCGGTTCGGTTTGTTTTTCCAGGATAAGCGTGGAAATCGCGTTGAGTGTGTTGAACAGGAAATGTGGATTGAGCTGGTAGCGCAACATCTTGAGTTGCGCCTCGTGAGCCATCGCGGCCGATTTCAACGCGCTGCGCTGCACTTCCTGGAAAATCTGGTAGTACTTGATGGCAAAATAGAGCACGCTCCAGGCCACCATGATGGTCCAGGCCGAACTGAAGACATCCATGTACGACAATTTCTCGTATATTTCTGCCGCCTGACCCTTTGTTTCCAGCCACTCCTTGCTCTTCGAAGCTTCGAACCAGGGGGCGTAAATAAAAGTACGGGCCTTGAGCCATAGATAGCCAACAATCGAACTGCCGAGAAGGAATCCGATGCCCTGGATCCAGAGCGGACGACTCCAGAGCGCGCGGTACAGGTAGCGCAGCCCCAGCGACAGTACGATGGCGATCACCGTGATGATCATTACGTACAGGAAATAGCCGGGAGCAGTATCTTCCAGCATGGCCCGGGTAAGTCCGTACTTGACGAACACCCCATACGCAAACCAGCCGCCCAGGTGTAGAACCCAGAACAGCCTCTGCTGATTACAAATAAGGTTCCTGATCATCATCCCGACATTCTAGCCCGCACAGTGCGCACAGAGCTTACGCCTTATCCGACCGGGGCTGCGCTTTGTCTCAAATTCAATCGCAGGTAAGCGTAAACCGCACCCTGACGGTGAAAACAGAGTTTTTATTCAGGATACCGGGAGATTCACGGACGCCTGCGGCGACATCGAGTTCTTTGGTTACTTTGTCACCATGCGGCCCAGGGCACTCGATGCGGATGTCCTTGCTGGCCTTGCCCACATCATTCACGAACATATCGACTTCGGTAGCCGTGAGTTCAATTCTGACCAGCAACTCGGTCAGGCACTCGCCTTCAAAAATTACCAGTGGCTGCGGCGAACCGTGTGGCTCGCGCACCGGGCCTGCTTCCAGGTTGTGCTTGGGCACATTGACCTGGCCTTCGCCCTTGAGTCCCTCGTGGAACACCTTGACGTCCAGATCGTATTTCCAGTCCTCACCACAATTTCCTTCCTGGTGCTCCGAAATTAGTGTCATCGTCAGCTTACATGTCATTTACCTGGCTCCTCTCTAGGTCGCTTATCTTCTGTGAATAAGCAGCGGTGGTCAAACGGGTAAACCGAAAAATGCTACATCGGGGTATCATATGCCCGCTTACGAGGGACATTCATGCAAGCTCTTAACGAGATTTTTGCCACGATCGATGGCTACATCGGCGGATCAAACTGGTTTGTGTATCTTCTGCTGGGTGCCGGCCTGTTTTTCACTCTCTATCTTAAATTTCCGCAGATCCGTTATTTCCGGCACGCCTTACGCATGGTGTCCGGAAAATATGATGAAAAGGGCGCCCGCGGCGATACTACCCATTTCCGTGCGCTGACAACCGCGCTTTCGGGCACCGTCGGTACCGGCAATATCGCCGGCGTTGCGCTGGCAATCCATCTCGGCGGGCCCGCAGCCCTGTTCTGGATGCTGGTCACGGCCATGCTCGGCATGACGACCAAGTTTGTCGAGGTCACCCTGTCCCACAAGTATCGGGAATTCGCCCCGGACGGCAGCGCCGCCGGCGGCCCCATGTACTACATGAAAAACAGGCTGAACATGAAATGGATGGCGGTGCTGTTCGCGCTGGCCACCATCATTTCCTCGTTCGGCACCGGCAACATGCCGCAGATCAACAGCATCGCCAACTCCATGAACTCGGCTTTTGGCATCCATCCGGCTGCGACCGGCCTGGTGCTGGCCATCCTGCTGGCCATGATTATCCTGGGCGGCATCAAGCGCATCGCGGCCACAACCTCCAAGCTCGTACCCATAATGGCCGTGGTGTATTTTTTCGGGGCCTTGTCGGTTATTTTTGCCAACACTGAGAACATCGGACCCTCGATCGCTGCGATTGCCGGCGATGTATTCACCGGATCATCTGCGACCGGCGGTTTCCTCGGCGCCACGCTGGCCTACGCGTTCAACCGGGGCGTGAACCGCGGTCTGTTCTCCAACGAAGCCGGTCAGGGCAGCGCGCCCATAGCCCATGCTGCTGCCAAGGCCGACCATCCGGTATCAGAAGGCATGGTGGCCATACTGGAGCCCTTTATAGACACCATCATCATCTGCACGCTTACCGGCATGGTTCTACTCTCTTCCGGCGTATGGAAAGAGAAGCACCAGAATGTCTTTCAGCGCACTGACATCGTAATTCTCGAAGGCATATACAACGAAGAAGTCGCAGAACATCAGCAGGAGCTGTTCCATTTCCTGAATCCGCGCACAGAATCTGGCGCCAGGCGTTTCAACGGACCATTGCAGGTGGAAAACGGCAGGATCCAGGATGAGGTGACCGTCATCCATGCGCGTTCAATCGCCGAGGATGTGGTGCTGGTCAACACCAAAAGGGAAGAAAACTTTACAGGCACCCTGCCGGTCGAGAATGGCAGAATTTTCGGTGCTGCGACCGAATTGCAGTTAACCGGACGTTCATTGATCCACAGTGCACCGCTGACCACCGAGGCATTCAGCCGCGGCATGCTGGGAGAAAAAGGCCGGTTTATAATTCCGATCAGCCTGTTGATGTTCGCTTTCTCCACGGCGATTGCCTGGTCTTACTACGGTGACCGGGCGGTCACGTTCCTGTGGGGCATACAATACGTGCGCTACTACCGTGTGCTGTACGTGCTGGGCTTTTTCGCTGCGTCCATCATCGACACGACCATCATCTGGACCTTCTCCGGCATCGCGATCGCACTGATGACCATCCCCAACATCATCGGCATCCTGCTGCTGCGCAAGGAGATGAAGGAGACCGTGGCGGATTACTGGGAGAAGTTCGACCTTTCGAAAAAGGACGACTGAGTTTCACTCGGGCATATGCGCCGGATCCGGATCGAAGGCAATTTCTTCCTCTGATTCCGGGTATTGCTCCAGCCATTTTTCCAGCAACTCGAGGTGTTCTTTTTCCTCTTCCGAAAACTCTCCGGCAAGGGTACGTACGGCAGGGTCCGGACTTTCCTTACTGATCTGGAAGTAGAAATCGTGGGCCCGTTGCTCGTTACCCATGGCAATCTTCAGCGCCTGCCGATTGCTCATCAGGTAATTCATGGCACCGATATCCGCTGTTTCCGGGCCTTCCATGTTTTCCCAGCCGAAATCCCAGGGCGCGATCACCGGCAGCTTGTGCCCCCTGGCATGATCCCGGATCTCCTGCGCGTGCAGGCGGCTGTAATGGGCCAGTTTCCTGAAGGTATCGGCCACCTCCGGATTATTATGCACGTCCATCATGTCGGCCAGGTCGTCATGACGCTCGGCCGCTTCCTCTTCCAGCGCCACCGAATAGGCCAGGAAAGTCTGCAAGTTTGAAATTTTTTCTGCCAGGCTCATACCGTGAACTCGCTCTCTATTGATCCCATGCCGGCGTCAACACCTGTGCCGGGCCGGAATACCGGGTATTCGTTTTGGAAAATAATGCCCATGCTCATGCCATCATCGGCCTGGATTCGTTGTGCGGCTTCAATCGGATTACTGGTAGTTTCTTCGTCGAATGCACGGACGTGGTGTTTCCACTGCATTTGCTCCGGCCTGAAAGTAGGGCAGGGGCTGAGCACCTGAATGAAAGAAAAGCCCTTGTGCTGGATAGCCGCCACCAGGATTTTCGCCAACCCGTTGGGGTCTCCGGTAAAGCCACGTGCAATGAAAGATGCGCCCGCGGTCAGTGCCAGGCCGGCCGGTTGAAACGGTCTGATCCCGGTACCCTGCGGTGTCAGCTTGCTGGCCGTCCAGTCCGGCGCCGTGGTCGGCGAGGCCTGCCCCTTGGTCATGCCATAGACCTCGTTATCCATGATGATATACGTCATATCCATGTTGCGCCGGCAGGCGTGGATAAAATGGTTTCCGCCAATCGACAACCCATCGCCATCGCCGCCGGCCACCAGCACGGTCAGGTCCTGCCGCGCAGCCTTGAGCCCGGCCGCCAGGGCCAATGCCCGCCCGTGGACGCCATGAAAGCCGTAGAGGCTGGTATAAGCAGCAATTCGAGATGAACAACCGATACCGCTGATCAATGCGACATCTTCACGCGGCAGCTCCATGAAGGCCAGCGCCTTGGTGATCGCATTGAGTACGGCAAAGTCCCCGCAACCGGGACACCAGACCGGCTTGAGCTCTGATTTGTAGTCCCTGGGTTTGATCGGGATAACCTGCGTTGCATGCTCCATGTTTAGCTCCAGTTCTCGATCTGACCAACGATTTCGGCCGGTGTAATCGGCAGCGGGCCGGGCCGGGCCAGCGTCCGGGTTTCCGCGCCTATTTCATAGTAGGACCGCAGGTAGTGATAAAACTGGCGTGAATGACTCTGTTCAACGATCAATACGCGCTCGATACCCTGGAGTTCCTGCGCCAGTTTATCCGGGCTGGCCGGTAACAGCAGGCGCAGCGCTATTACTTTCACTTCATGGCCCGCGGCCTGCAAACGGGAGCGCGCCTCGCGCACAACAGCGGCAGTCGAACCCCAGGTGAGTATGGCTGTGGCGCCTTCGCCACGGATATCCGCCCAGTGGTCGCCGTAATCAAAAGAACTGATTTTTCTTTCTCTCTTGTCCAGTTGGGCCAGGTGATCCGAGGCCGCCGTGGACGGCTTTCCGCTCTCAGTATGTTCAAGGCCGTCAGCGACGTAAGTCGAGCCCGCGGTTCCCGGTATGGCCATTGGAGATACACCACTATCAGTCACGTCGTAGCGTAAATAATTTTCCTGCGAGCCGGCCGTGCTTCTACTGCTGATCTCAGGCAGTTGATACTCCGGTTCAGGCACCAGCACGGTGGACTGGGCCAGGTTCTGGTCAGTCAGAACGATCGCCACGGTCTGCAACGCCTCTGCCAACCTGACAGACCACTCGGTGGTCAGTATGCAATCGGCATGGTCCAGGGCTCCCAATACCAGGTGAGGCGCATCGCCATGCAGACCGTACAAAGCCATGTTGAGATCCACTTGCTCTGACTTGGTAGGAATTCCGGTTGATGGGCCGCCGCGCATGACGTTGACCACGACTGCCGGTGTTTCTGATGCGACCGCCAGGCCCATGGCCTCGGTCATCAGTGCAAGCCCGGGGCCCGAGGTCGCAGTCATCGAGGGCACACCACCGAACGATGCCCCGATCACCATGTTGATCGACGCCAGCTCATCCTCCGCCTGCACCAGGCTGCCGCCCAGTTGCTCCAGCCGGGGAGAAAGCCATTCCAGCAAGTCGCTGGCCGGCGTGATCGGGTACGCAGCGGCAAAGCGAATCCCACCGCGTATCGCACCCAGGCCACAACCCTGGTTGCCATTGAAGTGCCAGCGCGACTGAACAGCCGCTCCCTGCCCTCGTTCGGCCCTGGGCCTGGCTTCGCGCGCTTCAACGATCAGCGGCTCGGTGAACCCGGCATTGAAAGCAGCTCGTGAACCCGCAACGATCTCTTCACCCTTTCTGCCGAACACCTTGTCAATCAGCCTGCCCGCATCGTCACTGCAAAAGCCCAACCAATGTGCAAGCAAGCCCAGGGCGATCATATTGGGGCGTCCGGCCGGCACCGCTTTGGCCAGGGCTTTCATGGGGACCTCGATGATATCCACGCCCAGATTCCGGATAGATTCCGGGATATCTCCGGCCGAAGGATCTGCGATGATCAGGCTGTCGGACCGCAGTGCGACTTCCTCTGCAAACCGGTCCGCGTTCCGCCAGTCCAGCGCCAGCAACAAGTCGAACGTGTCGTTCATGCACTCTACGGGCGAGTGGCTGATCCGCACCAGTGCTGCCGCTTCGCCACCGCGTATCTGGGGGCCGAAAGACCGCCGCATCATGCCGAAGCAGCCATTCTTACCGGCCAGGCTTAACAGCAGTTCACCCGCCGTAATGCTACCGGCGCCACCCGATCCGGTGACGGCAACTGAAATATCGCAGGAGTTTATTGAATTCATAGCAGGGAATTATCCAAGAAAGTGCTCAGGCTTGCATGACAAGAATCAAAAAAAAGACCGTCATGTTCCCATGACAGCCTCGTCTTTTCTGAATCGCTGGATTACTTACCGTGTACGCGGTCCATTGAATTTCTCAGCCGGGTAGCAAACCTGCTGAACATGAAATCGATATTGGAGATATTGTTGGCCCGCGTGAATTGTTGGTACTGCTCACCAATCGCTTTTTCACCTTCGATCAACAGCAACAATTCACGGGTACGTGAGTCCCGAAGTTCGACACGCGCGGTGATTTCCCCGCTTCCCAAAGTTGTCACTTCGTGGCCATCGATTGTGGTGTCACTTCCCGGTTTCAACCACGGCATGATGTTGAGAATCTCAACTTCAACTTCCAGCACATCCTTACCGTCCGTGTAGACCACCGGGTAACCATCGTTCCCGGAAAGTGTTGCTTTCATTATATCCCGGAATACCGCCTGCATACCCTCGAGATCGCTGATATCCAGCGTCCATTCACTGGTGTCGTCGACAGCAAAAGGCGGTTTGATGACTTTCACATCGCTAATATTCAAAGGCTTGACTTCGAATTTCGAATACTGCCCCCAGTCCACGCCTTCCTTAACCCAGGTGGGTTCGAGCTGAATGTCTGCCAGTGAGGCGGTGGAGAACACCATCGCGAACAGACCGACCAACAGTTTTCCGCGACTAAAAAATACTGATTTCATTCCTTGCTCCTTCATGTATCAAGCCTTAACCCGGGTGCCCGCATAAGCAGGCTGACCCGTAACTATAACATCAGATATCTCATCCGGCGATGGTCTTGGTTTAAATCCGAATGAGTCGCAAACCCAATCTGGTCGGCGTTCAACTTGCCCCCTGAGAAAGGCTGTTATAAATAAACCGGGTGAACTGATCAGGCTTGATAAACCCAGTCCCCAGGCGCTCATCCAGTTCCGCATTCGGGTGCATCGTGATTATTTCATCCAGGCTCTTACCCGCGGCCATCAGCTCCCGGACCCGCTCGGTGGCATCGGCCAGCATTTGCCCGAAACTTTCCAGGTCAGCACAATTGGCCAACGGGCCGTGGCCGGGTATGACTCTGGTGCCTGATTCACATAACCCCAGGGCAAACTGCACAGCATCAACCATGCCTGTCACCGAACCCCCGTTGCTCAGGTCCACCAGCGGATACCTTCCATTGAAAAAATTATCGCCCATGTGGATCACGTTACTGGCGGGAAAGTGAATAATGCTGTCTCCATCGGTGTGCGCTTTGGCCACATGGTAGGCCGTTACGGCTTCACCGTTGAAATGAAAAGTCACTTGATCATTAAAAGTAACCACCGGCAGGGCGTCTTCTGGCAATGCAGGAACCGTCCGGTCAATCACCGCCATGAACTGGTCGGCGCTCATGCGCTGGCGGGCATTATCATGGGCCACGATCACCGAACCCATGCCCCCCAGTTGTTCATTGCCCCCGGTGTGATCAAAGTGCCAGTGTGTATTGATCAGGAAACGTACCGGGCCCGGGTCGATGACGGCGATCGCTGCCAGGATCCTGTCGGTCAACGGCGCGTACTGGTCATCGACCAGCAAAACTCCATCCTCACCCGTCATCACAGCCAGGTTCCCACCGTATCCTTCGAGCATGTAAACGGCGCCACTCACGTGGGTGGTTTCGATGGAAACCTCATCAAACTGTGCCGACAGCAATGCGGTAAAAAGGAGCAGACAGAGAACGGTCAGCAACCTCATCTCTTCAATTCCTTTGATCCGCCGGTAACACCCTCAGGATCTTGTCCGGGGTCAGGATATAAAGCGTACCCTCGGGACCGGTTCGCACATCCCGGATGCGAGCTGAAATCTCATTGAACATATTTTCTTCAGCCTTCACTTCACCGGCGGATAAATCCAGCCTACGAACTTCCTGGTCGACCAGCGCGCCCACGAACAGATCGCCTTTCCAGCCAGGAAACAGGTCAGCCTCGTAGATGGCCAGGCCCGAAGGTGCAATCGACGGGTCCCAGTAATGTTCCGGTTGCGCCATGCCTTCCCATTCTGAATAGGGTGAAATAACGGCACCGCTGTAATCGACACCAAATGTGATCGCCGGCCAGCCGTAATTCACTCCGGCTTCGATCCGGTTGAGTTCATCCCCACCCTTTGGACCATGTTCGTGCAGCCAGACAGTTCCTGACTGGTCCACAGCCAGTCCTTGTGGATTGCGGTGTCCATAGCTGTACACGTATGGAGAACCCGGAAAGGGATTACCCGTGGCCGCGGCTCCATCGTCGTTCATGCGCAGCACTTTACCCAGGCCACTGTCGATATCCTGGGCGGCCTCCCGGTAGTCAAAACCGTCGCCGGTGGTCAGTAACAACGTACCGTCAGACAGAAAAGCCATGCGGCCGCCGTAGTGCACCGGCGTATCCTTGCGGGTGAAATTGCGAAAAATGACTTCAATGTCTTCCAGTGCGTTTCCCTGCAACCTGGCCCGCGCGACGGCCGTACCGTTATCGCCCTTGTCGCCTTCGGCATAGGAAAGGTACACCCAGCCGTTCTGCGCAAAATCCGGATGCAGCACCACATCAAACAAACCGCCCTGCCCGGCAAAGTAGACCGGCGGCACATTCTCCAGCGGCGCACCGGCCGTGCCCGATGCATCAACACGGCGCAACGTACCGCCGAGTTCCGTGACCAGCGCCGTACCATCCGGCAGAAAAGCGATGCTCCAGGGCAGCTCGAGACCATCGGTCCATGTCTCGATGAGGTAGTCGCTTGCAAATACCGGCATTGCCATTGCCAGCGCCACAACAAGCAAAATCGACTTTTTGATGATCACGACAGGCCACCTCCGGTATGCTGGCAGGGTACGAAAAGAGAAGCATACATGAACAACTGGCTGGCATTAATCAGATTTCTCGGCACCCGATTGGCTATTTACCTTTCAGCAGTGGTGGTGACATACCTGTTGGCATCCATTACGGCCACACAATCTGTCGTATCCAGCCTCTCGGGGATGGGCGTCGCGCTGGGTTTTGATGAGCGTATAGCCATGACTCTGCAGGATATCAGCGGAATGGCCGGAATGTTTCTACCCATGGTCGCTTTCGGATTGCTGATTGCCTTCTTGATAGCTGCGCTGATTTGCCGTTACCGGGGCCAATGGCGGTTTCCGCTCTACATCGTTGCCGGTGCTACCGCGCTGGTATGCATTCACCTGGCGCTTAACCTGGCGTTTGGCATCACGCCGGTCGCCATCGCACGAACCACCGGCGGGTTGCTGTTGCAGGCCGCCGCCGGGGCAGCCGGCGGTCTCACTTATGTCCTGCTTTCAAGGAAGTTCCGGTTGGTATTGAAAAACCTCGTCTAGTGAAACATTGAATACCTGTGCGATACGGAAGGCCACTTCCAGAGATGGCGAGTACTTGTTTTTCTCAATCGCATAAACGGTCTGACGGGTCACTCCAACTTTATCTGCAAGTTCCGACTGGGTCATCTCGTCCTGGTTGAAGCGTAAGGCACGGATGTTGTTGCTAATACGGGGTTTTGTCTTTCCCATCTCAGAAACCCCGGCGATAGTAGAAAATCTGGGTTGCAGACTCTACCAGCTGTGCAACCACCAGACTGCCCAGCAACGCATGCACCACCCAGAAATTACCCTCTGTGAAAAAAGCACATGCCATCGCTACGAACGTTCCCAGGACGAGAGCATAGGATGTATTGCGACGCCCTTTCAGCCTGACAAGTTTGTCCCGTTCATCTTCTTTAGGGTCTTTGAAGCGATCAATGGCAACGCACAGAATGGCGCCGATAATGTAGACCACGACCAGCAGCACCAGCAACACCGTGAAAAAGACAATCTGCTCAGCGGTCACATCCGGTCCGCTGGGGGGAAGAATTTTCGAAAAATAGTATCCATATATGCCGACGACCCCCAAGAGGTTGATCCACTGGAAGTTTTCGTTAAATCCATTATTCATTTCGCCCTCCAAAGTAAAACATAATTGTCATGATGTATAATATATTTTACATCACAACGCGTGTCAAATATTTTTTACATCACCTTTCTGATTCGATGTAGCTAACTGTTTCTGGATACCTGCCCGCTAAACCCTTAGGCTTACCGCTTTATCAATTTGCCGGAGAACTCCATGAAGGCCGTTTCCCTCGCCTTACTGACATCAGTCATCGCTGTCGTCCCGAGTGTTTTCGCCGCCGATAACCTGCGCGAATCCATCGCTGCCGACTACGACAACAACCTCGAAGAGTTGTTTGTCCACTTCCACCAGAACCCCGAACTGTCGAATTTTGAATTCGAGACAGCGAAACGGATGGCGGCCGAAATCTCAGCGCTGGGCTATGACGTGACCGAAGGCGTGGGTGGCACAGGCATAGTGGCGGTCATGGAAAACGGACCGGGACCGGTCGTGATGATCCGGGGAGACATTGATGGCCTGCCCCTGGAGGAAGACTCCGGACTCTCCTATGCCTCCAAGGCCACCCAGGTGGATGCGAGCGGCAAGGAGTTTTCGGTCATGCACGCCTGTGGCCATGACGTTCACATCACCGCACTGATCGGCACAGCCCGCCAGATGGCAGAACGCCGGGACCAGTGGTCAGGCACGCTGGTGCTGATCGGACAACCGGCTGAAGAACGCATTTCAGGTGCCCGGGCGATGATGGAGGATGGTCTGTACGAACGCTTCCCGAAGCCGGAATATGCCCTGGCGTTCCACGTGAGTTCCGGGCTGCCCTCCGGCAAGGTTGAAATCCCCCTTGATGCTGTCGCCTCCAGCTCTGACGCGGTCGATATCATCGTTCACGGCATTGGCACGCATGGTGCCTACCCGCACATGGGTATCGATCCGGTACTGGTCGCTTCGCAGATTGTGGTGACCCTGCAATCCGTGGTCAGCCGCAGCATCGCACCCCTGCAACCCGGCGTGATAACTGTGGGCGCCATTCATGGCGGAACCAAGCACAACATCATCAGCAGGCGGGTAGACATGCAGCTGACCGTACGCTCCGACGACCCTGAAGTTCGTCTGCTGTTGCTGGATGGGATCGACCGTGTTGCCGATGGCGTAGGACGCTCGTTTGGTTTGCCTGAGGACCTGCTGCCGGAAGTAATAAGGTCGCCTGTTGAGACCACACCACCGACCATCAATGACCGGCAGACTGCTGAACGGGTGCTGGCGGCCGTGACCCGCGAAATGGGTTCTGAATACCTGGTTGCCTTTCCCCGTGATGGCATGGGCGCAGAAGACTTCTCCTACTTCGTACAACCCGAAACTGGCGTGAAAGGGGTTTATTTCTCGGTGGGCGGAACACCCGAAGACGAAATGGACAAACCCCCGCCGCACCACTCTCCCTTCTTTAAGGTTGAGCCCGGGCCCAGTGTCAAGTCAGGGGTGGAAGCGACGGTTATCGCTGCCATGGAATTGATGCCAGCAGGCTAGTCGGGGACGATTCGCTCGTAACGGTGTTCCCCGGTCACTGTGTCAAAACCCCAGAAATCCAGGTAATAGACCTTGAAGCGTAGCCCTTTGCGTTTAGCGTTGATGTAAGCTTTTTCGATGCAGGCAGGTGCACCCTCCATCATCAGGACGGCGCATAACCGGTCGCCTTCGCGCCTGACTGTAATGGGGCGGTCCTTACCGCCGCGCATGATCATTATTGCGCTGTCGCCGTCAGCGCTCATCTTGATGTCAAAACCGAACGCGAAAATCCACTGCAGCCAGGACATTTCCTCAACCTGGCCCTCTTTGGCCAGCCGGACCCAATAGCCTACTACCGGCTCATCGCGATACAGTTTGCCGTCCGGCCCGACTTGCGCGTCATACTGAATGATATTGGCATTTTTGCTGCGTTCGACCCAGAACAGAGCTTGCTTTTCAGGCTCATCTGCCTGGAGATAGCCGCTCGCACAGGCCATCACCCAAACCACCAACACTAACCAACTACGCATACAAACCCCAGCTAGCTCGCCTGGTAGCGCTGGAAAACGACCGAAGCATTGGTGCCGCCGAAGCCGAAGTTGTTGCTCATCACTGCGTTCAGCCCTGCTTGTTCCCTGGTTTCCAGCAGCACAGGTAAACCCTCTGCATCAGGATCCAGTTCGGTAATGTTCGCTGAGGCTGCCATGAAGTCATGTTCCAGCATCAACAGGCAATGGATGGCTTCCTGTACGCCCGCTGCGCCCAATGAATGACCGCACAGCGATTTACTGGAACTGAACGGTGGCATGTCGCTGCCGAACAACTCCCGCATGGCACCCAGCTCGGCCATGTCACCCAGCGGCGTACTGGTGCCGTGCGTATTGATGTAGTCGATCGGACTGTCCGCCATGGCAATTGCCTGTTGCATGCAACGCACCGCACCTTCGCCGGAAGGCGCCACCATGTTGGCCCCATCTGAGGAAGCTCCGTAGCCCACTATTTCTGCGTAAATTTTGGCGCCGCGAGCCAGAGCGTGATCCAACTCTTCCAGTACCAGCATGCCGCCTCCACCCGCGATCACAAAACCGTCGCGTGCAGCGTCATAGGCCCGTGAAGCCAACTCGGGATGATCGTTGTTGCCTGATGACAACGCGCCCATACCGTCAAACATCATGGCCAGGGTCCAGTCATCCTCCTCACCGCCCCCGGCAAATATCACATCCTGCTTGCCCCACTGAATTTGCTCCATCGCGACCCCGATGCAGTGCGTGCTGGTCGCGCAGGCGGAGGTGACGGAATAGTTCAGACCCTTGATGGAAAAATGCGTTGATAGACAGGCTGAAACTGTGCTGCTCATAGTCCGCGGGACCAGGTAAGGCCCGACCCGGCGCACACCTTTCTCGCGCAGGTTATCTGCACCCCATACGACGTTTGCACTGGATGCGCCGCCCGAGCCGGCGATCAGACCGGTGCGTACATTCGACACATCCTCGTTGTCGAGGCCCGCATCCTCAATCGCCCTTTGCAGTGCGATGTAAGCATAGCTGGCGGCATCCCCCATAAACCTCTTGTGCTTGCGGTCAATCAGCGAGACCAGGTCGATGTCGACCGCACCACTTACCTGGCTGCGCAGCCCCATTTCCTGGAATTGTTCGTTGAAACTGATGCCTGATTTACTATGCCGCAGTGAATCTGTAACGGCCTCCCTGGTATTCCCCAGGCAAGAAACAATTCCCATACCCGTAACTACAACACGTCGCATATTTAGATACCTTAAAAATTGTCTGTTGAAAGGAAAAGCCCGACCTTGAGGTCCTCGGCAGTGTAAATTACACGTCCATCGACGGCCACTGTGCCGTCTGCAATGACCATGCTCAATCTACGCAGGATCACCCGTTTCATGGTCAATTCATAGGTAACTTTTTTGGCTGTAGGCAAAATCTGACCGGTAAATTTCACATTGCCTACGCCAAGTGCTCTGCCTTTTCCCTTACAGCCCGACCAGGACAGAAAAAAGCCGCACAGCTGCCAAAGGGCATCCAGGCCAAGGCATCCCGGCATAACCGGATCCCGGACGAAGTGGCAGTCAAAAAACCATAAATCGGGATTGATATCAAACTCAGCAACAAGGCTTCCCTTTCCGTGTTCGCCCTGGTCCGCATTAATATCGACAATACGATCCATCATCAGCATGTTCCCAGTGGGAAGCTTGCCGGTATCCTCACCGAATAAACCGCCCGTCCCACAGAGCACGAGATCTTCGCGTGTATAAGCGCTTTTTCTATCTTGCAGAATAGTCATATAGCTAAAGAAACCTGTAATCAGCGCGAATGCGCAAGGCCACCACTTTACGGGAAAAGACCACCTGAAAGGAAATTTTCGATACGTTAATGTTTTTAGCAGCCTAGATCATCTGCAGGGCGATCCGTGCCAGAAAAGCAATTCCGGTAGCAATCAGACCTGTTAAGTGCACCTTGTAGTTCCTCGAAATCATCAAAACCAGAAACAAAGCGCCGATGCCTACAGTCGCGTAGGTTGCGCCACCCACGTTGTCGAAGGCAACATCCAGACCAACTGTCCATGCCTGCACCAGCGACAACAGCAGAAAAAACCGCCCGCTTTGCTCGAAGTAGTGGTCATCCATCATCGCGACCGGTTCATCTTCGTTCGGTGCGAGGAGCAGGTTGGTCGCAAATAAAAGGATGACGGGCCCAATAATAAAGCTGATAAACGAGAGAAAATTCCAGCCTTCGATGTCCAGTATGGCCGTGGTTTCCCAGAAAAAACTGAAATAGGCCACAAGGACCAAAACTATCCAGCCGGTGTGCACCGGATCAGCACGCCGTATTCCACCAACGATATCCGACAGGGCCATTAGTATGTTGACCAACCCGGTTGCCACGATGGTGACATACATGATCGCTACAAGCAGTGTTGTTGGATTGTCCATCGTTTGATACCTAACGTAGGTTATTTAACATATCAACATGGCTGATTTTCAAACGCAAATCAGCCCAGTGAGCGCATGCCCTGTTCCAGGCCGCTGACGGTCAGCGGGTACATACGCTCCTCCATCAACTCCGACATCATCCGGATCGAAGGCGTGTACTCCCAGCGTTGCTGTGGCTCCGGGTTCAGCCAAATGGCTTTCGAATAGGTATCCAGCAAGCGCTGCATCCAGACCGAGCCTGATTCCTCATTCCAGTGCTCAACACTGCCACCAGGATAGTGGATTTCATAAGGGCTCATGGTGGCGTCGCCCACCAGAATCAGTTTGTAGTCGGCGGAGTATTTGTGCAGCACATCCATCAGTGGCGTGCGGGCGGCGTGCCGGCGGGCATTGTCTTTCCAGACACCCTCGTAGACGCAATTGTGAAAGTAGAAATATTCCAGATGCTTGAATTCGCCGCGGGCCGCGGAGAACAGTTCTTCGCAGACCCGGACGTGATCATCCATCGAGCCGCCAACGTCCAGAAACAGCAGGACCTTCACGGCATTGTGCCGCTCCGGCACCATCTTGATGTCCAGCAGCCCGGCATTGCGGGCCGTTGATTCGATGGTGTCCGGAAGATCCAGCTCATCGGCGGCGCCTTCGCGGGCAAAACGGCGCAACCTGCGCAGAGCCACTTTCAGGTTTCGCGTTCCCAGTTCAAGCGAGTCATCCAGGTTACGGAACTCCCGTTTGTCCCAGACTTTCACGGCACGCCGATGTCGCGATCCTTCTTGCCCGATACGGATGCCTTCAGGGTTGTAACCATAAGCGCCAAACGGCGAAGTGCCGCCGGTTCCGATCCACTTGCTACCGCCTTCGTGGCGCTCCTGCTGTTCTTCCAGGCGCTTGCGCAAGGTCTCCATCAGCTGATCCCAACCACCAAGGGACTCGATTTGCGCCTTCTCCTCCTCTGAGATCAAACGCTCAAACTGACGGCGCAACCAATCTTCCGGAATATCGGCATCATCTTCTCCGAAAAGCTGCTGAATCCCCTTAAAATGTTCCGAAAACACGCGATCAAATCGATCGTACAAGGACTCATCCTTAACCAGGCAGGCACGCGCCAGATAGTAGAACTCCTCGACGCTGTAGCCCGCAATTCGTTTCTCCAGAACCTCCAGCAGCGTCAAAAACTCTGTGACGGAGACTTTCAGCCCGCCATCCCTCAGCATGAAGAAAAACCGTATCAACATATCCGCGTACCGCTTCCCGGCAGCCTAACGGCCTTCACGCTGATTCAGAAAGATCAGCCGCTCAAACAGATGAACATCCTGCTCGTTCTTTAACAGGGCGCCGTGCAAAGGCGGCAGCGTTTTGCGCCGGTCATCCCCGGAAAGCACCTCCGGCGACACATCCTCTGCCAGTAGCAATTTCAGCCAGTCCAGCAGTTCTGATGTTGAGGGCTTTTTCTTCAGACCGGGCACGTCACGTAAGCCATAGAACGCGTTGAGGGCTTCGCTCAACAGCTCCTTTTTTAAGCCCGGATAGTGCACTTCGACAATATCTCGCATGGTGTCAGCGTCGGGGAACCGGATGTAGTGGAAAAAACAACGCCTCAGGAAAGCATCCGGCAACTCTTTTTCATTGTTGCTGGTGATGACAATGATCGGGCGATGTCTGGCAACCACTGTCTGCTTTGTTTCGTAGACGTAAAACTCCATCCGGTCGAGTTCACGCAGCAGGTCATTGGGAAACTCGATATCCGCCTTGTCGATTTCATCGATTAGCAGCACGGGCTGAACATCCTGCTCAAACGCCTCCCACATCGGTCCCTTGATGATGTAGTTGGCGATATCGTGGACCCGCTCGTCTCCCAGCTGCGAATCGCGCAGCCGTGCCACGGCGTCATATTCGTACAGGCCCTGCTGTGCCTTGGTAGTGGATTTGACGTGCCATTGCAGCAATGGGCGATCCAGTCCGCGTGCAATCTCCTCCGCCAACTGGGTCTTGCCGGTGCCCGGCTCACCCTTGATCAGGATCGGTCGCCCCAGCGTAACTGCAGCGTTCACAGCGGTCATCAAGTCTTCGGTAGCGACGTACTGGTCGGTACCGGTGAAGCGTTGTTTGGTCATGCAGATTTTCCCGCGAGGCAAAAGAACCATTCTACCCGCTGGTGCAA
>CAYUBS010000051.1:17190-18562 GCA_964443145.1 uncultured Wenzhouxiangellaceae bacterium
GCATAACGGAACAAACCAAACCCCACCCGCTGCGGGAGATCGTGCAGCCGTTTGTGGATGCCGCCCACGCACCAAGGCCGCTGTGGGGTAATAATCTGCAGTACCTGCTTGAGGGATTCCTGTATTTCGGGATCCTGAACTACCTGGTTATTTACTGCATTGAAAACATTGGCACCAACGAGATTCATGCGGGATGGGTGGTCACGATCCTGGCCGGTGGCATCACCTTCAGCCAATTCCTGTTCGGCGGACTGGTCGACCGCTGGGGTACGCGACGCGGCTTACTCATAGCGCTGTCAATCCTGTTTATTGGCCGTGCGGTCCTGTCCGCCTCAGGCACCATGGGCCTTTCAACGGAAGGCGCCCTGTCGCCGGCCTTCCTGACCCTGCTGACAGGTATCGGGATCATCCTTCTCGGCTATGGCCTGTATGAGCCTGCCTCATATTCAATCGTCCGCCAGGTGACCACGCCAAAAACGTCGGCCATGGGCTTCGCCATGCTTTATGCCTTGATGAACCTCGGCGGCTGGCTGCTTTCATTCCTCGGCCCGGTCCGCAGGGCCATCGGAATCGGCGGCATTTACTGGATGTTTACCGGACTGACCCTCGTTGCGCTAATCATCACAGCTGTGATCCTGAACAAGCGGACGATGGATGAAGCCATTGCCACGGCCCGCAAGGCACGCGGAGAAACGGTGGAAAACGACGATGAGGTCGTGAAAAAACCATCAGGCCCGCCTGTTAGCTGGCCAAGACAAATTGGACGATGGTTTCGCGAGCACCCGATGGCTGATCCACGGTTCGCATTCTTCATATTCGTGCTGATTCCGGTACAAACTTTGTTCGCACACCAGTACCTGACCCTGCCGTTGTATGTGAAAAGGGCCTATGAAGGGACCTGGCTGGGCGCCAATTTCGAGGTGGCCGTCAATTTCAATCCATTACTGATCTTCATCCTGGTACCCATCGTTGCAGCGGCAACCCGCAAGACCAACGTCTACAAGCTGATGGTGGTCGGTACGACCATCATGGCGGCGCCAACTTTCTTGCTGGCGTTCGGGCCCAGCGTTCCGATGCTGGCCAGCTACATCGTACTCATGACCTTCGGCGAAGCTATCTGGCAACCACGCTTTTTGCAATACGTCGCCGAAACGGCACCTGAGGACAGGATGGGCGCTTACCTTGGTGTCGCACGGCTACCCTGGTTCCTGACCAAGATGATTACCGGGCTGTACGCCGGATGGTTCCTGATGCACTACGTTCCCGAGGACGGGGTACAGGACAGCGGAACCATGTGGCTCTGGTACGCCCTGACCGCCATGATCACTCCAATAATGCTGATCATCGCTTCCCGTTGGATGAAGAAGAGTTT
>CAYUBS010000052.1:0-18182 GCA_964443145.1 uncultured Wenzhouxiangellaceae bacterium
GGCCAGGCTGGATTGCAATAAAGGTGTGTGCAGAACCTTGCTATGCACCTGCGGGTCGGCACACATGTCAGAAACCCGCAGTAACCCCCTGGAAGAGCTGCCTGACCGCTTTTCGGGCGCTGTGACTGCCAGCACCAAAGCGTGACTGCCAGGCCGGGAGGACCCCCGGCTAAATGACACGCCCAACCGGCCCAGGAAATTCTCAACGCTGCGTAGCAACTCACCAGTGAGCATCAATTGACAATGCATTTGCGAGAACAGTGAGCTGTGCGGCAGGGTCGGGCCCGCTCCCTGCGTTGCCAACGTGCCCGGTAAAACAACCGTGAACCGTGCGCCACCACCAGCCGGACTCGAGCACGAGATTCGGCCATCCATCGACATCACCAGGGTATGGCAGATAAACAGACCCAGTCCGCGGCCCATTGGCCTGGACTCCCCGGAAGCCCGAGCCCGCTGATAAGCACCGTAAATTCGGCTTTCTAACTCGGCATCAAGGCCTCGGCCGGTGTCGCTTACGCAGAACTGCAAAGGCGCGCCGGACGACGGACCGCAGCCTGCAGAAACCTCTACGACAACCTCACCACCGCTGGTGAACTTGATTGCGTTGCCAACCAGGTTGTCCAGCAATTGCCGCACCAGGCAGGGATCGCAATTCCAGTATCTCGGTAGCTGCGGATCGATCACCAGCAATAAGTGATTCTTGCTCAGGCGGGCCGCCGGCGTGTGGCTGGTCAACACCTGTTCCAACATGTCCAGGCCATCAACCCGGACCTTTTCAGGCTCAGACACCAGGCCAATACCACTCCCGGAAACCCTGACCGTACGGATCAGTGACTGCATCTGCCTGCCGGAGTGTTCAATGGCTCTGAGCCATCGATTTTGTTCTGCCGTCAAGCCGGAATCACTCAACAACTCAGCCATGCCAAAAAGGCCATTGAGCACATTTCCGAGCTCATGATCAAGCAAGTCCAGATTGTGACCGTTTGGAAAAATAGTACTTGGAAAGTCGTTAATTTGCCCCTTCATGAGGATCCTCTAAACACCGCAAAACGTTCTCCGGTAGTGAAGAACGCGGGGCGTGCGGTGCCCGTACATTTAAACTACACGGATGAAGACAGCCTGACAATAGCTGCCTAATGCTTCGGGAATTGATATTCTTCCAGTCATGCATGTTCGACTGCTCGTAAGCATTGCCATCCTGATCATCACCTTCCTGGTGCTGTTCCTGGTTTTGATCGCCTCTGAAACAGCCCTGACGGTCTGGCATTACCTGCAGGAAGCGCCTCTGTGGATCCAGTTGGCATACACGATCATCCTGGTCGGCCTGCCCCTGCTAACACTGGTGTTGTTCTGGAGTTGGTTCCGCCCTTCTCGCAAGAAAAAGATCATCGAAAAACGTGAGTTGAGCACTGAGAGCCTGCAGGATGAACTGCTTGAGTCGGCACGCCAGGGCGTTGATGTCAGCGCACCCCTGGAAGAAATCCGGGAACAACGCCGGAGACAGGGAAGCGGTGAAGTCTTTATCGCGGTCTATGGCGAGGTCAGCAGCGGCAAGAGCAGCCTGGTCAAAGCCCTGCTACCCGATGCAGAAGTGGAAGCAGACCCCCGCGCGGGAACCACCAGCGAAATTCGCCATTACTCATGGCAAGCCGCTTCCGGCGACCGTGTGGTGATCGCAGACCTCCCGGGATTTAATCTGGAAGACGATACCCAGGCGCTGGAGGAAACACGGCGGGCCCACCTGGTGGTCTTCCTGTGCGACAGCGACCTGACGGCCAGCCAGGTGCAACAACTGACATTCCTGGTTGGGCTTGATAAACCCCTGATCCTCGCGCTGAACAAGTCCGACCGGTATTCAGACGCAGAACTGTCTGTGCTGTTAGCGGAGATCAGGCAGAAAACCGGCTTGGCGAAACGCGATGTAGTCGCCATCAGCACGGGCGGTAAAGAAGATGTCATCCGCATGCTGGGCGAGGGCATCGAGCAACGCAGTTCACGCGAAAGAGCGCCTGAAATCGCCGGGCTGCGCCGGGCGGTGCAAAGACATCTGGACCAGAACCGGGAATTAATGGAGTCTCTGCATGAAACCGCTGTGCTGACGATGGCCAGCGAGAAACTGGATGCTGCACGGGACCGACACCGTGCTCAACAGGCCGAAGATCTGGTCAGCAAATACTCAAAGCGGGCGGTGATCGGCGCACTGGCTGCTGTGGCGCCAGGCTCAGACCTGGTTATCCAGGGCGTGCTGGCAACCCGGCTGATCCGGGAGCTGTCAAAGCTCTATGATGTGCCGGTGAAAGAAATCGAAATCGAGTCGTTCCTGCAATTGGCCGGCGGAAAAATCAAGAACATGACGGCGTTAACGCTGGCGATTGCCGGCAACGCTTTCAAGGCGTTTCCGGGTATAGGAACCATCTCAGGAGGCGTGATACATGCTGTCGCCTATGGCATGATCTTTGACAGCCTGGGCAAAGCCGCAGCCCAAACCATGGCCAGCCGCGGTGAGTTGCGGCCATACCCAGCAGCAGAAGCTTTCGAGGACTTATTACATGACCGTCTGGAATCAGGTGCAGTCCGCTTTGCGAAAATGGCTGTCTCCCGCCGGGAAAGAGACCCGGATCAATCCTGAACAGCACCTGCTGGAAGCTAATCGAAACCTTCGTGAACTGATCGAGGACACGACCATACCCGCATCGGTTCGGGCCCAGCTGTCCGACGAATTTGAACAAATCGAGGACATTTCAACCAAACTCCGCAATGGGGAAATCCATATTGCCGCATTCGGGCGGGTCGGCGTCGGTAAATCGTCCTTGCTAAATGCGCTACTTCAGCGCCAGGCGTTCAGTGCCAGTGCACTACATGGGGAAACCACCCGGGAAGGGCGCGAGAAATGGCAATCGCTGCAGGAGGGTCATGTCGTCCTGATCGATACGCCGGGGATAGATGAACTCGACGGGGAAGAGCGTGAACAACTGGCCCGGAGCATCAGCAGCCGTGCTGATGTAACGCTGATGCTTTGTGAGGGCGACCTGACGGATTCAGAGTTTCAGGCACTTAAACAGCTATGCGCGACACAAAAAACGGTGATGCTGGTTTTGAACAAGGCCGACCGATACACCGCACAGGAACTTGAATTGCTTCTGGATCGCCTCGGTGAACGATGCAGTAACCTGCTGCCACCGGAGCGGATCATATCCACCAGTGCTGCGCCCCGGCCACAAACTGTAATCCAGGTTGATCCATCCGGCAAAGAACGGGAGTCGGTACGCGAACAACCGCCTGACATTGGCTTGCTAAAGGAACGGCTTTGGTCATTGTTGGAGAAAGAAGGCCAGACCCTGGCCGCCCTTAATGCCGCCATCTTTGCCAGTGAACTCGATGAGAAAGTGGCGACCCGGATCGTTGCCGCGCGTAAATCTGTCGCAGAGAAGATCATCCGCAACTATTGTGCCGGCAAGAGCTTGTTGGTCGCACTGAACCCGGTACCCATAACTGACCTGCTGGCTGCCGCAGGCGGGGATATCGCGATGGTGATTCATCTTGGCGAGGTATACGGGTTCAAATTGTCGCGGCGCGAGGCGTCACGCCTGTTGCTCACGATCTCCGCACAACTGGTGGCTCTGATGGGCGCCTACTGGGGCATGAACCTGATTTCCAGCGGCCTCAAGATTGCCAGCGCCGGTCTTTCCACTGCATTGACCGCCGCCGCTCAGGGCGCGCTCGCCTGGTACGCAACCTACCTCACCGGCAAGATGGCTCAAACGTGGTTTTCCAAGGGTAAGTCATGGGGGAACGCCGGCCCGAAACAAACAGCGCGCTCTATTCTGGCTTCACTGGACCGGGATTCCATTCTCCGCAATGCGCGGGAAGATTTGCTGGCCCGCCTGAAAGGGCGCTAATTTATTATTGACGCCGAATCGAAATATCACCGCTGAAGCTTTCAAGCCGAAATTGAGCGCCGTTGTCGCCTTCACGATGCTGTAGGACCACACCCGGGCCTTTTGAAACACGCGATGAATCTCCAAAATCCGTGCTGATATTACCGCTGTAGCTCTGAGCGGTAAACTCAGCTTGCTGCGATGCAGGCAGCCGCAATTTTACATCGCCGCTCATGGAATCGCAGCTGAGCCGGCCACCATCGGCAAGCGAAAGAGTCAACGTCATATCACCGGAGACCGATTCAAACCGGCCACGGGTGGTCTCACCCGCCTCAACGGTGACATCACCGGAAACGGTGCTGGCTCCGACCTCGCCCGAAATGCCTACCAGCGTGATTTCTCCACTAACGGTTTCAACCGTAGAGCGCGAAGAGGTTCCTTCAAATTCCACATCACCGCTGACAGAGCTCAATTCCAGGCGCTGTGGGTGAGCCTCAATTTCCAGATCACCTGCAACGGTGTTGACCAGGATGCTCTCACCCCGGCTGCCGCTGACAGTAATGTCGGCACTGACGCTGTCGGCCTCGATACTTGCCGATTCGGGGATACGCAGGTAGAGGTTTGTTCCATCAGTACGGCGTACGCCGTCCCGGTTCCGCACCCGGACCTGGACACCCTTGGAATTCGCCGTAATTTCGACCTCCTCCACGGTATCACCCGCTTCTCCCCGGACCTGAACTTCGGAGCGGTCCCAGATTACGAACTCCACTTCACCGGCGATATTCTCAACCAGCACCAGCCCGTCTTCCGGCATTTCAAGCGTTTCGTCAATGTCCTGCCCGCCAAACCCGGCCAGGGGGGCTGCCAGGGCCACAGTGCCAAGCGCCATTATCAAGAGCGTCCTGGATGGATTTTTGATGCCGATTTTCATATCGTCAATCTCCGGTTATTTCTGTCAAGCATTACAAGTTGTTTCAAAAAGCCGAGCTGCCTTACACGCAGTTCAAGCATTCGTTTACTTAAAAAGCGGTCGCCCGGATTTTCTTCCAGCGCGGTAACCAGGGCTGTTTCGACTACCTGCAGATCTGTCCAGCCCATCTCAATTTTTTCGATCGTCTGTGGCGCCAGGTTTTCGCGCGAACCGCCGACACGGCTATATTCCCTGAAGGCCGCCACGTACTCGGCGTCAATCGCATTCAGCAACCCTGGAGGCGGACCCGCCGGATGTGGCCCGGCATCCCAAACGGGCTTCAACAGCAAGCTTGCCGCAAACGCGAGAACTACCGAAGCCGCAGCGGCCATGTACCACCCACTATGTCCGCGGCGGGTTGAACCTGCTGTCGGGCCTGCATGTTCCATGCGCGTCGAAATCTCAGGCCAGGGATCCCGTCCAGGGCTGATCTCGCGAGGCAATTCCGCCAGGCGGTCAAGCAGTTGTTGTTCATTCATACTGGGACTCATCTTTCCAATTCCTCCCGGACCAACTTACGTGCCCGATGTAACTGGGCTTTGGACGACCCTACTGCCATTCCGGCGATGCCGGCAATTTCAGCGTGGGTATAGCCTTCAATGTCGTACAAAATCAGCACGGTTCGTGCCCTTTCCGGAAGCTTTGAAATGGCTTCTTCAAGGTCCATCCGCTGCCCGGCGTAAACATCTCTTGCCCCGATAGCCACTCTTTCGAGCGGTTCTTCCAGCGACGTTTCTCGACTCATTCGGCGTTTTTGCGAGCGCCGGTCGCTCAGTGCAACGTTCGCTGAAACCCGGTGCAGCCAGGTTCCAAATCGGCTCTCGCCTCTGAAACTACCAAGTTTTGTCCAGGCCCTTATAAAAGCTTCCTGTAACATATCTTCGGCAAGGGCAGCGTGCCCGCCACACAAACGCCACATCAAGGCATAAATTCGGTTCCGGTGGCGCCGGTACAGCTCTTCAAATGCAGCGCGATCACCCTTCCTGGCGCTTTCGACCAGTGCGGCGTCTTCGTCGTGTTTCGCGGTTTTCGCAGGCCACGATGCCACTGCGTGCTCCTTTCATGAATATTGGACACAAACCCGGGCAAAAGGGTTTAAATCGAATTACCCGGCTAATTTTGTTCAAGAGTCTTCAGACGGGGATCAGGGTACCGATGACATGCTCAATATAGGCATCAAACTCTTCACTGCTCAAGCTTGGAGTCTGGTGTTGCTTCTGCAACTGTAAGAAACCCAGGTATACCGAATACGTCAACCGTGCCTGGTTGCGCGCTATGCCGGGCTTCATTCCCAGTTCTTCAAATGCTGCAGACAAGTGTTCCATGCGTCGTTGCGCCACCCGCTCCAATACGGGCTCGACCTGCGGGTGCCCGGCGGCGGCACACAGCTCACTGTAGACTTCGTGGGTCAGTTTCTCTTTACCCACACGCCGGAAAAATGACTCAAGGCGGTCGCGGGGATGATCAAACTCACCCAGGGCGCTGTTCACATTACGGCTGTCGTGCTCCTCCCAACGGCCCAGCGCCTGTTCCAGCAGCGCCTCGCGACTCGCGAAGTGCCAGTAAAAACTACCCTTGGTAATCCCCATCCGGCGTGCCAGTGGCTCTACCGCCAATGCCTGCACTCCCCGCTCCGCAATCAACTCGAGGGCGCCACGCTCCCAGTCTTCGGCAGAAAGCGTGGTTCTTTCATTTTTTTTCAACGGTGTCATGAGGTCACTTAAGTACCCGTCCTGATGGATTAGCAAGTGTACCGTGTTTCAGGCTCAATTTAGCTGCGTATTGACATGCATCATCACGTTTACCATACTCCGGCGTATGGTAAAGTTGAAGATGCTAATTGCAGGAGTATTGTTATGACGTGGTTGTTGCTATTAACGCTGTTGGGAATTTCACTCGCCAGTGCCTTTTACGGCACAAGTTTTTTGATGTGGACCGTGGCCATGGCCGCCGGCATCGTAATCCTGGCCTCGACGGGATCGATACCGCTGATCAGCCTGGTAGTGATTGCCGCGGTATTTGCCATCGTAGCCATCCCACTGAACGTCAAACCCTGGCGTCAGCAGCTCATCAGCGCGCCCTTCCTGAAGCAATTCAGGCGCATGCTTCCTGAAATTTCAGAAACAGAACAGGTCGCCCTGGACGCAGGAACAGTGGGGTGGGAAGGTGAGTTGTTTGCCGGCAAGCCCGACTGGAAGATCTTAAAAAAACAACCTTACCTGGCGTTGACGGTCGAGGAGCAGGCTTTTCTTGACGGTCCGGTCGACGAACTCTGCCACACACTGAATTCATGGGAAATCTCCCACGTTGATGCAGATCTCAACCCGGAGACCTGGGAATTTCTGAAGCGAAATCGCTTCTTCGGCATGATCATTCCAAAAGAGTACGGCGGCCTGGGGTTCTCAGCGATGGCCCACCGTGCAGTCCTGCAAAAACTATCATCGGTCTGCGGTGTGACGGCTTCAACTGTGGCCGTACCCAACTCTCTGGGCCCGGGCGAATTGCTGCTGCATTACGGAACCGAGGAACAGAAAAACCACTTCCTGCCCCGCCTGGCGCGTGGCGAAGAAATCCCGTGCTTCGGCCTGACCGGACCCACAGCCGGTTCAGACGCGACCTCTATTCCCGACCTTGGCATCGTCTGCAAGCAGAAAGTCGGTGGCAAGCAAGTCCTCGGAATTCGCCTTAATTTCGACAAGCGTTACATCACTCTGGCCCCCGTAGCGACCATCATCGGAATCGCATTCCGGATGTATGACCCTGATGGCTTGCTGGGTGAGAAGGAAGATCTCGGCATCAGCCTGGCACTGGTGCCACGCGACACCAAGGGTATGGAAATTGGACGGCGCCACATGCCGCTCAACCTGCCTTTCCAGAATGGCCCCATTCTCGGTAAAGACGTATTCGTCCCCCTTGACGCATTGATTGGCGGGATCGAAATGGCCGGCCAGGGCTGGCGCATGCTGGTCGAGTGCCTGTCGGTTGGTCGCGCAATCTCACTGCCGTCAACATCAACCGGCGGTGCCAAGATGGGGGCGTTGGCAACCGGCGCCTACTCCAGAATCCGTAAACAGTTCAACATGCCCATCGGCCGTTTCGAGGGCGTAGAAGCAGCGCTGGCCCGTATTGCCAGCAACACCTACGCAACTTCGGCATTGTCCAGAATGACAGCCACTGCTGTGGATCTGGGTGACAAGCCTTCGGTACCATCGGCCATTGCCAAGTACCACACCACCGAAATGGCGCGCGAGGTGATCCGCGATGCGATGGACGTGCATGGTGGAAAGGGCGTGATCATGGGCCCGAGAAACTACCTGGGCCGCGGCTGGGAAAGCATCCCCGTATCGATCACGGTGGAAGGCGCCAACATCATGACGCGCAACCTGATGATCTTCGGCCAGGGTGCAATACGTTGCCACCCCTATGTATTGAAAGAAATGGAAGCCGCTCGTATCGAAAATGTATCGGAGCGTATCGATCAGTTCGACAGCCTGTTGTTTTCACATGTGGGCTATTCAGTACGGAATGCAGCGAGGAGCCTGGTACTGGGTCTGAGCTTCGGCAAGTTCGCCATGGTTCCACACGACCGGAAAACGGCCAAGTACTACAAGAAACTGGCCCGTTATTCGGCGTCGCTTGCCTTCATTTCCGACATAGCGATGCTCACACTGGGCGGGAAACTGAAACAGAAAGAACACATTTCAGCCCGCCTGGGCGATGTACTAAGCCACCTGTATATCTGTTCCGCCATGCTCAAGCGTTATGAATCTGAAGGGCGACCGATTGCCGATCAGGCTATCCTTGCCTGGGCATTCCACAGCGCCATCTACAAGATTCAGGTAGCGCTGAGACTGGTAGTCGATAACTTCCCCAACCGATATATGCGTTCCTTGCTGAGATTCGTGGTCTTTCCGTTCGGGCGCCAGGAAAAGGAACCCGGCGACCGCCTGACGCACCGGGTTGCGCAGTTATTGATGGTTCCATCCGATACAAGGGACCGCCTGACCAACGGTGTATTCAAATCCGATACCTCTACCCACCCTGTGTGCCTGATGGAACAGGCACTGCCCCAGGTTATCCTTGCGGAGCCGCTGGAGCGCAAGCTGCTCAAGGCACTTAAACAGGGCGACATCAACGGCATCACCTGGGATGAGCAACTCAAGGATGCAGTCGACAAATCCATTGTCAGCAAAGACGAAGCGGACATCCTGTTGCATGTGCGTGAACTAGTGGCGGAGATCATCGCGGTTGATGACTTTGACGTGGAAGAACTTCGCCTGGGCAGGCGCACTGAGTCGAGGATCGACACACAGCACGCCGCTTAACCAAAATAGCCGCGCTGCGTATCGGCAGCGCGGCTTCACTGTTATAATTCCGGTCCCGCCGGACCCACGTTTACTTCTCGTGGATCCGGCGGGACCTTTGCTTTGGGTGCCCGGAAAAACAGGCCCCTGGTTTACCAGCCAGGAACCTGCCGGGTTAAACGGGAAGCCGGTTAAATTCCGGCACTGCCCCCGCAACGGTAAGCGAGACAGCCAGGCATATGCAGGGTTGTTTGCGGCCTCAAGCCACTGCACGAAGTGTGGGAAGGCGCTGCAAGGTCCATTTGGATCATTCGCGAGTCCGGAGACCGGCCCAGAGTTTGCAGTTACCGTGTTGCGGAGGGCAACCTGGGTCTGTGGATTGCTCCCGGCCCTACCCTCGCAGCGCACATTTGCGCGGGTGAGCGCTCCGGAGCAATATATGAACACCGCTAAACTCTTTTCTTCTTCCGTTCTTTTCTCACTGTGTTTTCCTGGCCTGCTCGCGGCGGAGGAAATCGACTCGTATGAGCTAAAGCCCGACCTGGTCGTTACGCCTTCGAGAATGCTCGAGTCACTCAGTGATTCGCTAGCCTCGGTCAGTGTAATCACCCGTGAAGATATCGAAATATCCGTTGCCGAAGACCTGCTTGCATTGCTGCGTCTGCAACCGGGCGTCGACATCGTACGGTCCGGAGGGCCTGGATCCCAAACCAGCGTTTTCCTGCGCGGAAGCAATTCAAACCACGTACTGGTGCTGATCGACGGCGTCAGGGTCAGCTCCAGTAATACCGGTGCCTATGTCTGGGAGCAGCTGCCTCTGAACCAGGTTGAACGGGTTGAGATCGTCCGTGGACCCCGCGGTAGCCTGTATGGGTCCGATTCGATTGGCGGCGTCATCCAGATCATCACCCGGAGCAGCCCAAAGCCCTATGCGCGCATTACCGGGGGTAGTTTTGGTACTGCAGAAATCGAGGGTGGCCTGGGCTACGCAGGTGAAAACAGCAAACTCAGCGTCAACGCCGGATACCGTCACGTTGATGGTTTCTCAGCCCAGAACCCCAACGGTTTTAGCTACAACCCTGACGACGATGGGTTCAAAACAGCCAACCTCGGCATCAAGGGCTCGACCGAAGCTTCGTATGGCCAGTGGCAATATAGCTTTCTCGGGCTGGACAACGAAACCGAGTTTGACGAGGGTGAGTCAGATACCCGGCAATACGTGGCGTCAGCAGGATTTCACGGGCAGTTTTCGGATGTTTGGGATTACCAGATCCTGGGTGGATACACCTACGAACGATTGCGTTCAGACTACATTTTTTATACCACGGGATTTAAATCCAGCCGCTACGAGTTCAGTTGGCAAAATCAATACAGCTCCGGACAGAATGGAACACTCAGCTTTGGACTGGACTACTATCGCGAGAATGGAAAATCGCAGGATACCTGGGATGAAAACCGCAACAACCTGGGCGCTTTTGCCAGCTATGACTACTATTTTGAAAAATTACATGTGCAGCTTGGTGGGCGATACGATGACAACAGCCGGTTTGACGGCAAGTTCACCGGCCAGGCCGCACTGGGCTATGACCTTGGCGATGCCTGGCAGATCATGGGCAGTTACGGTTCAGCCTTCCGCGGACCAAACCTGAATGAGCAATACTCTCCCGGCTTCAGCGGGCTGTTCGCCGGCAACCCGGATCTGGACCCCGAATCCTCGACATCAGGCGAAGTAGGTCTGCGTTGGTACAGCGATAGCATGGGCTCACTTACAGCATCGCTATACCGCACGGAAGTAAAAGACCTGATCGCTTTTCAAGGTGAGTTATTCCAGGCCATCAACGTCCAGAAAGCACGCTTGAAAGGCATTGAGCTGGATTACACTCTTTCCCTGGACGGTTGGCTGCTGGGAGCCAATGCGACCTTCCAGGACACCGAAAACCGCGAAACCGGTAAAACGCTGTTACGCCGGCCCGACCAGAAAGGCTCTCTTTCACTGGACCGTCGTTTTGCTAATAATTCGTGGCTGGGCCTGGAATGGTTTTACTCGGGTAAGCGCCAGGATTTTGGCGGAATCACGCTGGATTCCTACAACCTGTTAAACCTGCGCGCAGGCTGGGTGTTTACGCCCGGTTGGCAGCTGGAACTACGGGGCGACAACCTGACAGATAAGGATTACGAGCCAGCCTATGGATTTAACTCAGCCGGGCGCTCTTTCTTTGTCTCCCTGGCCTGGAAACCTTAGTCAGTCCTGCTTTGCCCGGCGGCATCCCGTCGCCGGCGCAGCTCAGCGCGAATTTTCATCGGGTGCTCAACCCGCCGGAATTTGTCATACAAATGGGTCAACGCACGGATAGGATGGCGCCAGATCATACGCGGACCGGCAAACCGCATCACCTCCTGCGCCATTTCACGCTGTGCAGGCTTGTAACAGTGGATCGGGCAATTCGCACAGGTAGGCTTGTCTGAACCGTACGGACACTTCTCAAGGCGTTTCTCCGCGTAGCGCATCAGCCAGGCGCATTGGGGGCAGAGTGCGGCACCCTCATGGTCTTCGTGGTGGTGAGTACAATAAATCCGTGTCATACAGACCAGGGTGTCGTGCTCGTGTTTCAGTCTGCCGGTGATCGTGCCCATGTACCGATAATAGCGGTATATGTGATACATCTATTTGACCATAATCAACAACGCCATTCTTTTGCTGATCTGGTATTCTGAGCCGCGCCATGACCCATGTGAAACTGAAAAACCTCACCCTCCTTCTTGTGCTCTGCCTTGCCGCCTGTGCGAAGCAGCCCGGCGAGAAAAAAGCCGAATTTTTTGTCTTCGGAACACTGCTGGAAGTGACGGTTTGGGCCGCTGACGAATCCAGCACCAACGAGGCGTTTTCCGACCTGCAAAATGCCTTCCAGGAAATGCACCGCGACTGGCACGCCTGGGAACCCGGCCTGCTGACAGAAATCAACCGGGGATTTGCTACCGGCCTGCCAGTACTTGCCAGTCCATCTATCGTGGAAATGACCAGGCAATCGCAACAGGTTGAGAAGCAATCCGGTGGACGCTTCAACCCGGCGATAGGCGCGCTGATCGGGCTCTGGGGTTTTCATACCTCGGAGTACCCGGTGCAAGGCCCGCCTCCACGCCGGAGCCGAATTGAGGAGTTGGTCCATCTGAATCCTTCAAGCCTGGAGATACAGATTGACGGACAGGAAATGTCCTCGCTAAACCCGGCAGTGCAACTCGATTTTGGTGGAATTGCAAAAGGCTATGCCATCGACCAGGCCATCAGCATCCTCAGGGCCCACGGTATCGACAACGCCATCGTCAACGCGGGTGGCGACCTGCGAGCCATCGGATCTCATGGCGACAGGCCATGGCGGATTGCAGTGCGTGACCCGGCGGGAGGCATTATTGGTACGCTTCAAACGGGCCCGGATGAAGCCGTATTCACCTCGGGAAACTACGAACGATTCCGGCAGGACAACGAGAGCCGTTATCCACACATACTTGATCCGCGCAGCGGCTGGCCGGTGCAGGACGTGGCCTCGGTCACGGTAATCACGCAAGAGGGCTGGCTGGCCGATTCAGCGGCAACGGCGCTCACCGTCGCAGGCCTGGATGACTGGCCGGAAGTCGCACGCTCCCTTGGCCTGGACCAGGTCCTGATAGTAGATGAATACGGAAAGGCTTATTTGACGGAGAAAATGGACGCCAGATTGACGTTTGTCGAAGGCGTGACAAAAGAAATCGTCGTTTTCTAAAACATCCCGGTTTCGAGCCGGGCCACTTCCGACATCATATTGTGATTCCAGGGCGGATCGAAAGTGAGTTCGACGTTGACCTGCTCGATGGTCGGAACCAGCTTCAGCTTGGACCGGACGTCATCCACCAGGATATCCCCCATCCCACAACCGGGCGCGGTCAGTGTCATATCTACATTCACAATGCGCTCACCGTTTTCACCGGCGTGTATTTCACATCGGTAGATCAAGCCCAGGTCGACGACATTCACCGGAATCTCCGGGTCATAGACCGTCTTCATCTGATCCCAGAGCAATCGCTCAACATCGTCTTCCGTCGCGCCATCGGGGAGACTGGGCGGCATCACCGGCTGCTTTCCGATCGCGTCGGCATCAATGCCGGCAATACGAAAAAGGTTGCCGTCAACAAAGACCGTGAAACTGCCTCCCAGCGCCTGCGTGATGTAGCCGACGGTACCGGCCGGGATGGTAAGTTCGTCCCCAACGGGAATCATCACGACATCGCAGTCGCGTTCAAAAGTACAGGGCTGGCTGGTATGGGAAAACATTGCTTCTCAAAGTGAGGCCTGCTGCATGATATCTCAAGCAGCAGGACCACATTTCTTTGTCGCTAGCCGATCTGGCTTTGCTGGTAATTTTCGATGCCGACCCGTTCGATCAGGTCAAGCTGGGTTTCAAGCCAGTCAACGTGCTCTTCCTCAGAACTCAGGATGCTGTCGAACAGTTCCCTGCTGACGAAATCCTTGATCGACTCGCAATGCTCGACTGCTTCGCGCAAATCAGGAAGGGCTTCCAATTCCAGTGCGAGATCGCATTCCAGCATTTCTTTCGTGTGCTCACCGATCCTCAGCTTGCCGACATCCTGCATATTAGGCAGGCCTTCAAGAAACAGAATCCGCTCCACCAATTGGTCTGCATGTTTCATTTCGTCCACCGACTCGTGGAATTCGTAGTCACCCAGGGTTTTCAGTCCCCAGTCCAGGAACATTCTGGAATGCAGGAAATACTGGCTGATTGCAGTCAGTTCGTTGCGCAGCACGCGATTGAGATACTCAATGACTTTAGGGTCACCCTTCATTAAAACTCTCCAAGATCAGGTAAAAGACCGGCCAACCGGCCGAAGAAAGAGAATCATTCTACAAAATGAATCAATTCCGTGCAGGAATGAGAATCGTTCGCATGGGAGAACAGGTCAACCCGAGGAGACGACCTCAAGCTGGACAGTGGATTTGGGAGAACCTGCGTCCTCGAGCGCCTTGTCGAGTACTTCGCGCGCCATTTTCACGCAACTGCCACATTGGGTGCCACAACCGGTTACTTCACTGAGGTCCCGGAAACTCCTGACACCTTCATCAACCGCCTTTCGGATGGCGGAATCGCTCACAGCCTGGCAAATGCAAATGTACATATCCTGAGTTTCGTCAAATCCAATCAAACAGCAATTGACTTGAATCATAAATGCTAATGAGAATCATTGTCAATTAGAAGTGAACTAGTTTGAGGTGTAGCCATGGGTTCCAGCAATGTCAAAGCCTTGTGGTATACGCTGCGCTTAAACGTGATCACGTTTTCCACGGGATACCAGAAATCCACCCATTTGTAAGTGCAGAATTCAGGCTCTTCGCACAAGTCCAGAGCAAATGCGGACTCGTCACCAAGAAAGCGTAGCAGGAACCAGACCTGTTTCTGGCCAATGCACAGGGGTTTGCTGTAATGGCGCTGGTAACGCCGGGGCAGGCGGTACCGCAGCCAACCCGGTGTGGAACCGACGACTTCGACCATGTCGGCGTTCAGCCCGGTTTCTTCCCTCAACTCGCGGTACATGGCCTCAATGGGCGTTTCATCGGTGTTCATGCCGCCTTGCGGAAACTGCCAGCCACTGCTGCCGGTGCGCTGCGCCCAAAATACACGTCGCTCATCGTTCATGAGAACAATTGCAACGTTTGGTCTGTAGCCGTCAGGGTCAATCATATTTTTGTTTGTTTGCCCTGATTAGGGCATGTGATACTTTTGTAATCCGGATTCCAGAATGTTAATCGTTTCTTCCCCATGATGCCAACAGCACACCGACGACTGTTGTTCCTGATACTCACTCTGCTCTCCGCAGCAAGTGTCCTGTTCGCCTCTGCAATAGGTTCTGTCTCACTCGACTGGAGCCAGTGGCTGAGCGCTATCGGCAACTCCGGCTCGGAACATGGAGAGCTGGTCTGGCGCCTGCGTTTACCCCGCGCAGCCGCTGCATGGACGGTCGGGGCCCTGCTTTCACTGTCCGGCTGCCTGATGCAGGTCCTGCTTCGAAACCCGCTGGCGGACCCATACATCCTGGGCGTTTCGGGCGGCGCTTCTTTTGCGGCTTTGTTTGGAATGACACTCGGGGTGACAGCAGCACTAATACCTGCTCTGGCCTGGGCCGGCGCCTTGATTTCAATTTTAATCGTGTTCAGCCTGGCCCGCGGAGAAGGACCCTGGAGTGGAACGCGCCTGCTTCTGACCGGTGTAGTGACCGCTTCCGGCTGGGCAGCGCTGATCAGCCTGCTACTGACACTGGGGCCGGACAGCAGCCTGCGCGGAATGTTGTTCTGGCTTATGGGCGACCTCAGCTATGTTCGCCTCCCTTACTGGTCACTGGCGATCCTGGTGTTGGTTTTCCTCGCCTGCCTGGCAATGGCCAGGAGCCTGAACGTACTGGCCATGGGCGAGACCACGGCCCGGTTGCTGGGAGAACCTACACGCAAATTATTGTGGCTGGTCTATTTGCTGGCATCCGTACTGACAGCCACCGCGGTTTCCATTGCAGGCAACATCGGTTTTGTCGGATTGATCGTGCCCCACCTGATGCGTCTGCTGGTGGGGTCCGACCACCGCATACTGTTGCCGGCTGCGGCCATGTTTGGTGGTTTGTTCCTGGTGCTTTCCGATACCCTGGCCAGGACCGTGCTGGCTCCACGACAACTACCGGTGGGCGTCGTAACCGCACTCCTGGGTGTTCCCCTGTTTCTGCTTTTGCTGAACCGCGCGAGGGTAAAGCAATGAGCCTGTTGAGTTGTGAAAAGGTCGACGTCCGGATCGCTGGTATACAGGTCGTAAATAAACTGGATCTGGAAATCCGGCCGGGTCAGTTCTGGGGCCTTCTGGGCCCGAATGGAATTGGTAAAACCACGCTACTAAAGTGCCTGGCCGGCCTCGATTTGCCCGCTGCAGGAGATATTCTGCTGGAGTCGCGCGACATCAATCAATTACCCCGCAAATTACTGGCCCGGCACATTGGCATGCTGCAACAACATACGGTCTATGTGTTTGACAGCAGCGTACTACAAACCGCTTTGACCGGACGCCACCCCCACCTGGCGTATTGGGAGCGGGAGGGGGCGGCTGATTTCGAAAAAGCCAACGAGGCCCTGGATGCAGTAGGCCTGAAAGGTTTCGCAGGACGTAGCGTCACCGGACTGTCCGGCGGCGAAGCCCGCCGTCTGGCCTTCGCCGCGCTGCTGGTGCAGGAACCTGAACTCATGCTGCTGGACGAACCCACCAATCATCTCGACTTGCGCCACCAGGTAGAAATCATGGGTATGATCCAACAACACATCGCCAGAGGGCGTCATTCGGCGTTTGCGGCATTACACGATATCAACCTGGCCGCCCGCTTCTGCAGCCACGTGGTGATGCTATTTGGTGATGGTGACTGGTGTGCCGGCCCCTGCGCCGACATGCTGAACGAAGCCAGTCTCGAAAAGCTATATCACTGCCCGGTCGAACGACTCGAGGGTGCTAACGGCCCTCGCTTTCACCCGGCGGAAGTTTAGCCCTCATCCGCATGTATAGCTTACCCAGGCGCCAGGCGCCAAGGCCCCACAATCCCATGATCGGCACGTAGATCCAGGCGATCTGAGCGATCGAGAAACCTGCCGTGGTCAGACCCTTGAAGATCCAGCTTGCGGTGACGTCACTACCCCGGTAGACCGCGGTATCAATAAAGTTCTTACTCTTGTACTTGGTTTCGCGATCCACAACGGTGAATAGCATTTCCTTGGCCGGGCCCAGCACTCCGTAGTTCATCGAACGCTGCACCACCTGGACTGCTGCAAACAGCACCAGGCCCATTGAGCTGCCCAGTATGATAAATCCACCAGCCAACAGAGCCGGGATGATTACCAGGGTTTTGGACATGCCCAGGTAACGAACCAGCCTCGAGGTGATGAAAAACTGGAGCAGAAAAGCCAGCACCTGGACAATCTGGTCGACATGACTGAAAAAGGTCGTGCGTTCGTCAAAACCGATGATGTTCTGGTTTACTAACACCGCCAGGCCGTTGAACAAAAATGTTGAAGTCAGATTATGCAGGAGCATCAGCAGGCAGGCATATAACAAGTATTCCGAACGAAATACCTGGATCGCCCCTTCCCATATACCGCCGCCAATCACCTCTGTGGGCTTGTTCTCCCTCTGCTTTCGGGTAAACCAGCCCAGCAGCACGGCCAGCATAGTCGCAGCAACCAACATGACCGAGGCAACCAGCATGACCCCGGTTGCACCGTAGACAGGTACCACTCCCTTGGTGACCGAGGGTGCAATAATCGCCCCGATGCTGCCACCGGCCATGATAAAACCAAAAAGCCTCTGGGCCTGTCCCGGGCGAAAGATATCCGCCATGAAACTCCAGAAAATTGAGACCACGAACAGGTTGAAAACACTCAGCCATACGTAAAACATCCGCTGTACCCACAACGGTGTCGCGTCGTCATCGAACCCCCAGGCAAACAGTAACAGGTGAGATATGAAAAAAAGATAAATCGCTGGAATGAACTGCCCGCGCCTGAACCGGGAAACCAGGAAACCAAACAATGGAATGATCACCAGCATCGCCAGAAATGTCGCTGAGTATAGCCAGTGCAGAATATCGCTGTTGTTCGCGGCAATCGCACCGCGCAAAGGCCGCAACATGAAGTAGCCACCCAGCAACAGGAAAAAATACATGAATGCTATGGCAAGGCGTGGCCACTCACCGTGTTCGACCTGCACCAATCTTTCAAGAAAGCTTCTGGCCTGTTGAGCGTCAGCAGCTGGCGTCATCAACCATCCATGACACTGACTGCCTGTCCTTCCTGCAGTCGTTCATTGCCACGGATCACCACGGAGTCACCCGGCGAGACTGAGCCCAGGACCTCAATGTAGTCATCCTGCCCGACGCCCACCGTGACCTGGATCTGGTGGGCCTGGTTTTGTTCATCGATCACGAAAACACTCTGCCCTTCCGGGCGCAAAACCAGTGCGT
>CAYUBS010000053.1:0-15168 GCA_964443145.1 uncultured Wenzhouxiangellaceae bacterium
GGCTGTCTTCATTCCATTCGGAAAAGCTGTTTCCACAGGAAAACAACAGTGCCAATCCCAATCCATGCATCCAGCGGCGCATTTGGTCATCTCCGGGTGTATTTGATTTTAAAGAAGGGCGATTATGTCAAACTTCATTGGGCCGCGTTATCCCGTTTTTCTATTGCCTTGCGTGCATCACCACAGGGATCCGAACTGCTCAGGAAACGGTCGGATGCCGATTTGGCGAGCACGGAAATGCCCAGTGTGACCACCGCCAGGCCGCCACTCACCAGGGTGCTGGCCGGGTCAAGCTCGATGGCGGGGGATGCCAGGCGGCCGCCGACTTTGATGAATGAGTTAATCAATGTCCCCGCGGTCAGGCCAATACCTTTTCTGGGTTTGGTGTTAAATGAAATGTCGATTTTTTCTGTTTTCAGGTCAATAGCGCCCTGGCTGAATATCGTTATGTCGCTGGTGTGCGCAATACTTGGGATGAATTCGACCTGCCCGTCCACGATATCCACTGCCAGCACGGCACAATCCAGTTGTGTGAATTCGCTGTCTTTAGCCATGGGATTGAGTGCATTGACCAATTGCGTGAGGAAATCAGAAAAAAGCAGGGTCAGGCCTGCGCTGGCTAACTGTCCTGAACCCAGGTATCCACGGTACCTTCCGTTCAGTGAACTGGCCAGTTCACGGTTTGTTGCGCCGGCTCCGTCAAGAAACAGCTCAATATCGACAGGCGGATAGGTTGACGGGTCCTGCTCGGGCGCGGCGGCAAGCCCGACACGAACGTCCTCGCCCCCCATATCCAAATGCAGTTTCGGTGTGCCGCTGGTGCCATTCAGGCTGAATTCGCCGTAGAAGCGGCCACCCAGCTCCCCTTTGAAAGTGAATGGCTTAATTTCCAGCAACCGCTGTGAAATTATAAGCTCTAGCTTGATTTCATCAAATGTGGTGTTTCCCAGGAAGAGTTTGTCTATCTGCAAATCCAGGTCGATGTCCAAATGGTGATCATCCATTATTGCCACAGGCGTCTCGTCGAACATCCACTTTTTCTTGGGGGTCTTGCTTGTCGGCGCCGGTTCTTCTTCGGTCTCTTTGCCCGCATACCAGTGGCTGGCGTCCAGGTAGGGGGAGGTGAATTTTCCCTTGAGTCGCGTAACGTCTCCGAGCCCGATGGCCAGATCGCCACTAATCTTGCTTTTACCCAGATCGACGTTCAGGTTCCTGAGGCTGAATTCAGAGGGGCTTCCGGACAGGCTGGTGTGCAGCGAAAAAGTCTTCGCCGGTAAAGGTGTTCCTGCCAGGCCATCCAGTTTTGACGCGTCTGGCCCCGAAGCCCGGACGGCTAGTTGGAAACTGTTATCAGACAGCAGATCACCGTCAACATTGGCCTTGATACCACCCAGGGTCAACTGTACCTGGTCAAGTTGGGTACGCGTTTTCTGGTTCTTTAGCCGGCCTTTCGCAGTGAAGGGTACTTCGGGCAGTGTCTTATCCGGAAACAGGAAAGCGATTTCGCTGAGCCGGGGTATCTGGATATCGAAGCTGGCATCCATTACCAGGGGGTAATCCATGTCTGCAATTTGACCCTGTATATCAAGCTCCAGGTCCCGCAGGTCGCCATCGTGTATTTCGAAGGCCATACCTTTGCCGTTGGGCTTCACCCCGATGGTCAGTTTGAAAGGCTCATCCGGAAGCCCGTCCTGGCCGAACAGACGGCCCAGAGCAGCTGCGCTTTTGACATCCAGTTCCGCAGCCAGGTCGCTGCCGGCGTAGTGATTCTCCAGCTTCAGGAGGCCGTTGATCGTGGCCTGGTCACCGGCCAGATTAACCAGGACATTGTTTATCTGAACCCCGTTGACCCTGCTGTGAAGTTGTCCCCGGGCGGAAAATGGTGCATCCGGCAGTTTCATCTTTGGCACCAGAAAGTCAACGGCGCTGAGGCTGGGTAGATTAATATTAAACTCGGCGTCCATCGACAGCGGCGCTGCCACGTCGGCGATGGTACCTTGCAGATCAAGCTTGATCGCACCAAGTTCGCTATCGTGCAATTCAAAAGCGACTCCCTTGCCGCTGGGTTTCACTTCGAAGGTTAGTCTTGTCGGTTGGTCGGGAAGCCCGTCCCGGTCAAACAATCGGCCCAGAGCAGCAACACTTTTGATATCCATTTCAGCATTGAGGTCGCTGCCGGCGAAACGGTCCTCCAGCTTCAGGAGTCCGTTGATGGTGGCCCTGTCGCCCGCCAGGTTAATGATTACATTGTTGAACTGAATAGCGTTTTCTTTGCTTTCCAGCTTTCCCCGGGCCGAAAAGGGTGCATTGGGTAGTTTGATCTTCGGAAAAAGCAAGGTCACGTCGCTGAGCCTGGGCAGGTCGATATCGAAATCCCCGTCCATCATCAGGGGTTTCTCAAGATCAGGAATCCGGCCGTCCAGCTCCAGTTGAATATCACCCAGGTTGCCATCTGTTAGCTTGAACGCCAGTCCTTTGCCGTCAGGCCTGAGCTCGGCGCCCAGTTTTACCGGCTGGTCCGGCAGGCCTTCCCTGCCAAACAGGAGGCCAAGAGTTTCAGCATTTTTGACATCCACTTGAAGGTTCAGCTTGCTGCCCGCATAGCGGTCAGCCAGGTTAATGGTGCCGTCGATATCGGCCAGGTCGCCGGCTAGGTCAATCTTCACTTTGCCCAACTGGATCTGTTTGCCTTTCATGCCGAAACGGCCCTGGATGGCAAGAGGTGCAGCCGGGAAGGCTTCCAAACCGGCGATAGCTGCCAGATGACTGGGATCCGGTGATTTGAAAACGATGTTCAGGTCCGGTTGCAACTCGTCCGGCAGGTGTCCCAGCCCGCCTTCGACATCCAGCGTATCCGGTCCCCGGGTAACATTAGCCTTGATCGACATCAAGCCGGCAGCATCACTGCTCAAGGAAGCGTCCAGGTCGAGCGGGCCAAGTGCCTGTTGCGGCTGTCCCAAAACGGTAGTCCACCGGCCGGCCTCGTCGCTTTGGAAACGAATGGTCAGTTCGGTTCCTGCGAAACCGTCTCCCCTATTGAAGTGGCCGCCAATCTCCAGGTGATCACTGTCGGTATTCAGCACTGCCCTGTTGAAGTGAATCGCGTCTTTCTTGAATGTGGCATGGGTTTCGTGGCTAAACTTATCCTCCACGATGCCGTCGACACCAAACACCTTTGCCAGTGCACCCAGGTTGGGGCCATCGATCGAAAACTGGACGTTGCCGTCACCTGGATTGACGAGCTTGTCCAGTTCGCCACTGGCCCTGATGTCAATACTGCCCAGGTCTCCATTAAGATCCAGCTTAGTCAACTTGCCTTCGGTGTTGAGCTTCAATTGGTAGTCGAACGCGCCCTCGCTGAACGCCGGCAGCTTGAACTCTCGCAATAACGCTCCGATGTCCGGTCCCTTGATGCTGGTCGTCAGGTTGGCCCCTTCCCAGGTTTTCGCATCCTTCACTGAGCCTGAACTTTCCGCTGTGATCTTGCCGAAACTTAAATTCAGGTCATGTGCCATCGGGCCGCCCAGGAGCAGGGCGTCAAAAGGCATAAACCAGCCGTCAATCGACAGGAGGTCATCATTAAGGCTTCCGGCAATGCTGCTTTGCCAGCGATCGTTTTCCAGGTGCTGCATCGCGATGCTGGAAAATTCGAAGTCCAGTGGGTATTCAAGGTTCAGGCTCGCCAGGTTCAGACTGCAGTTCTGGACCTGTAGATCCCGGAAAACCACCGGTAGCTTGTCCCGTGGCGGCGGTGGCGGGTCGGGTTTGGATTTGGGTTCGTACTGGGGGACCATCTGCCAGTTGGGCTCTCCCTCGTCGTTCCTGATCAGGCTGACCTTGCAGTCTTCCAGGGACAGGGCCGGGAAAACGATCTGGTCTGCGAACAGGCTGGATAAATCAATTGAGATTTTCAGGTGGCCAACAGCCGCCATGTCCGGCTTTTCAGACCAGGCCGGGTTGGCGAAGTGGACGTCGTTGGCGTCCAGCGTGGTCACCCGGCCAAGTTTCAGCGTAACAGGGCCATCCAGGCTCAGTTTTCGCCCGGTGTATTTCAGCGTTTGGGAAGCCAGTTGCTTCTTGAGAAAGGACTCGTCTTGTAATAAATACCAGCCAATGCCGACCGTGGCGGTGAAAAGAACCACCAGAACAAGAACAGCAATAAGAAAAAAGCGACGCATTGGCCTTTAGATTATAGCGCCATTATTGGTCGAGCGCCCCGGCCAGCGCATCGCAGAGTGCAGCCTGCATTGCCCAGTCTTCATCCTCACTGGCTACCGGGCGGGCGCTGTGCAAAGCAACCACCACGTTTTGCTCCGGGTGCACACAGATGCCCTGCCCGAAAATTCCGATTCCCCGATAGGCCCCGGATTTCCCCAGCCACCACAGGTAGCCATACCCGGGGTAGGCTGCCGACGGTGCGGTTGATTCTGTCATCCAGCCGTCTGCAATTACCTCTGTGCCATCCTTCAGCCGGCCTTCGGCCAGCGCGAACAGGCCCAGGCGTCCATAGTCGCGCAGCGTCGCGCTGATGCAGCAGCCACCAAACTCACCCCCGCCGGGCTCGGTCAGTGTCCAGTAAGCATCCGCTTCCATTCCGAAGGGCTGCCAGATTTTCTCTTCCAGGTAAGTCGACAGGTTGTTTCCTATCGCTGAGCGCAACAGCGTCCCGACCAGGTTGGTCTCAGCCGTGTTGTAGTTGAACTCCTGCCCTGGCGGGGCATTGCGTTGCTTCTGGCCCAGGTAGTCGTATAGAGCAACGGTTTGCCAACTTGCGCTGTTCACATCAGAGGCAGGGTCAGCGTAATCCTCGTTCCACTCCACTCCGGAAGCCATTTGCAGGATGTTGCGAAGGGTTGAGTCGTCATAAGGCGTGCCCTTCAGCCGTGGCAGGTAATCGCTGACCTTTTCATCCACGTTTGCTATGTAACCGTCACGAATGGCGGCCCCCACTAACATGGAGGCGACGGACTTTGTTACCGAAAACGAAATCCAGCGTGATGTCTGAGAGTTACCCATGCCGTAACGCTCATAGGCGATTTTACCGTCCTTCAGGACCAGCAATCCGGCTACGTTCTGCCGGATAAAGTACTCGTCAACGGTCATCGAGGTGTTTTCTGTCTGCACAGTCACAGCGCCGAGATCGGCCGGGGCTTCGGGCAGTTCCAGAACCGCGTCACCTGCCCTGATAGCCCGCGTTGGAAAAATTCTATCTATGTTGCGGTAGCCTGCGACCTGCTGTTCGGGGGACCAGAAAAGAAATCGGTCGGGTGGTCCGAAGTTCTCCGGGTCATCGGCCGGGTCGACATAGGGTGTTTTGGCCTGGGTAGCAGGACACACGCCAGCGAAAGCCAACAGAGCCGCCAGAAGTAGTCGTATTTTCATCTACAGATATCCACCGAGACTCCAGTCGTCGTTCATGAACCAGACGTAAAAAGCGGCTGCTGCAACGACAACCAGTACAAGCTGCATGGTTTCCATGGCCGGCAGGCTGGCCGGGAAACTGAACAGTCGGATGATTGGGCCGGACAACATCACGGCGCCTGCCAGGCCAAACAGTGCGCCAATCAGGCCAAAGCTCCAGAGTATGATCCGGCGTAATTTTTTTTGCCGCTCAACATTGCGCATCACGCTTGCGACGAACACATCGGATTTTGGTGCTTCGGAGTAGCCCAACAGATCTTCAAGCTCTCGTTCAAAGGATGAATCAGGCATGTCGTGCCTCCCGTGCCGGCCCTGCGCCGGCTTCAGTCTTGTCTTTGGAAATGGAATGATCATGGTCTTGTAACCAGTTTTGCAACTTCTGTTTGCCTCTCTGAATATGAGATTTCACCGTGCCCAACGCCAGGTCGGTGGCGCTGCTGATTTCCGGGTGGCTCATCCCCGCCGCATAAGCCAGCGTCAGGCAGGCGCGTTCTTCGGGGCTGACAAACGTCATCAGGCGCTGTGTGAGAATTTCAGCGTCGATCGCGCCGCCTGGATCGTGACCCTGGTCCGGAGGTTCTGCCATCAGTTGCTGGCGCGCATGTTTGCGGGTGAACTGCAAAAACTGTCGGTAAGCAATGGTGTGCAGCCAGGAGTTCAGGCTGCCGCCCTCTTTCAATGTGTCCAATTTGCGGTATGCCATCAGGAAAGTTTCCTGCGCCAGGTCGTCTGCTGTTCCGCTATCACCGGCTGTCAGGCGTCGCAGAAATCCGCGGATGGCGGATTGATACCGCTCCACCAGTTGCTGAAAAGCGGCCTGGTCATCCGAGCTGGTAACCCTCGTTACCAGCTCCCGGTCTGAAATCATGGCTTTCCCATTCTTGATTCGTTTTGCCCTAGTCCTTGTTCAGCTTCCATACTATCAGGAAGCCAATACCCAGCATCAGCGGGAATACAGAACCAGCGCGGATTCCGTTTATTACATCCGCATCAGCAAAGAACAGGCTGCACAGCAGACCCGCGATCCCCAGCGCCAGGAATACGATTCCGCGTCGCATATCCCTAATCCGGGGATTACCCGCGGCGCCCAGGTGCGTCAGGAGCTCAGGGGTCAGGGTATCGCCCTTGTCGATTGCCTTTTGCACGGTCTCCATGATGGAAGAGCGGTTCTTGTGATTCCAATAAAAATAGCCCAGAACGCTAAAGCCAATAACAATGAACATGACGATAGGAATCAATTCCCCATCCATAATATTTCTCCTTTTTAAGTGAATTGATTGTTTATTACCCCTTAGATGCCGGTAAATCCGAAAACAGATGCATTCATCGCAGAGGGGGTTCCGGCTATCGAATTCCCGCAGACAGAGTTATCCGGCCGGTCCACAATCAAAATCACCTAAGCAGGATAAGCAGGGAGTTAACCGTGAAAACAAACAAGCTATTTTCCGTTGCCACCATTTTGCTGCTGGCCAGCGGGTCACTCATCGCAGAATCACTTCCATTGCAGTCGGTCAACAAGGCGGGTGCGGTGATCGACGCCGCCATTGAAGCACATGGTGGTGAAGCTATTTCAAATCTCAATACACTGGTTCAGAAAGCAGACTTCACAACCTTTGCCACGGGTCAGAGCCGCAAGCCCGGCCCGCCTTACGACAAGGGCTGGACCGCTAATTTCAATGCCATCGACCTTGAAAATGACATCTTCGTTGCGCGCAACAAGGGCGCCGGTGGCGGATACGACTTCGATCAGGGCGTGATCATCAACGGCGATAACAGCTGGCAGCTCAACTACCGCTCCGGTACGGCTGCACCGCTGGTTGAACCCGATTTCAACACGCAATCGGGTCCTTTTACCCGGGTAACTCCAGCCTTGTTGATGAAGCAGCTTCAGACCCGGCGCAATACGTCTAACTGGCTCGGGGAGGTTGATATTGACGGCCGCATGCACGACGTCATCACGCTGGTGATGGAAACCGGCCCGGCGCTGGGGCTGTACATCGACCAGGAGAGCCACATGCTCAGCCGCATGGAGCGGGTACTACCACCCTTCGGGCAGATCGAGTACCACTTCCTCGATTACACGATGGTCGACGGGATTGCGTTTAACCAGAAATTTCGCCTGTTCGCGAACGGCGACGACAATATGGCTATTGATATCAAGGAAACACGGGTCAACGCCTTGCTCGATGATTATGTAAGCGTTCCGGAAAACCTGAAAAAGGTCGCAGCCATTGCACCGGACGAACTGAGTACCCAGGAAATCGACGAGGGTGTCTTCCTGATTGGCGGCAATGGCACCTATGCCCTGTTTGTTGAGATGAGCGATCACGTGGTTGCCATTGGTGGTACCCGGACGGTTGAAGTGAGCATCGCCGAAATGCGTAAGGAGATTGCCGACAAGCCGATCAAGTACGGCGTGCTGACGCATCACCACAACGACCACGTACCGGGCGCGGCGGCCTACGCAGAAGAAGGCGCGACCATTGTGACGTTCAGGGAAAACGAGGCCGTAGTGCGCACCGCAGCGGGTGATGAAAATGCGAAACTTGAATTCGTCGAAGACCGCATGACGCTGACCGACGGTGACAAGAAGATCGAGCTGTACAATATTGGCCCGACGCCACATGCGGAAAACATGCTGATTGCCTACCTGCCCGAAGAGGGCATCATCTTCGAAGCTGACCATTTTCCGCAACCGGCCAACGGTGTGATCCCGCCAGCTGTGCCGGCCACGATCGCCTTTGCCGAAGCACTGGACAAGCTGGACCTCAAGTACAGCAAGATAGTCGGAGCGCACAGTGCCCGGGCCGCAACCCCGGCAGACCTGCAGACCGCGCTGAACCGCCAAACCACTGTAGCTGCGGGAGGGCGATAAGCTCGTAGCCTGATCTGAGGGCTTGGAAGGACACCGGAAAAGAGATACATTCAAAGTGATCCTGTTGCCCGGTGTCTTTTCATATGCTCGAGCGCGATCTCAAACGTTATGCTGCCTTCTTCAGGGGCTGGTGCCAGGCTTTTGGCGAGCATGAGAGCATCTACCAGGACGACACAGGTGTTCATTGGTTAACCGCCGAAAATCAGGTTGGCCTGGTTCTGCCCAAACCCCTGATCAAGCCTTTGTACCGCCAGGTGCTTCTGAAGGAAGACGCACCCCCCCTCACGTTCAAGCGCAAGAAAGTCGTCATTGGATCGCTCGTCATCCCGATTGGTAAGAAATACCAAAAAAAGGCGTTAGCCGCGATGGCCAATGTGTTGGAATCTAATGAAGGCGTTCATGTTTACGTGACTTCCCACCTGTTGTACGGCAGCGGCTGCAAAATAATCACGATATCCAACAAGAAACCACTGGCCATTATTTACAAGGAAATCGGCACCATGCGCATCCGGCTGGCCTGATCAGGCTGCACGCGCCGGAATATCGAATTCGAAACGTGTGCCCTCGTTGAGCGTACTGCTGACGGTGATGCGGCTGCCGTGCAGGTCGAGGATACGCTTGACGATAGCCAGACCCAGTCCGGCGGAATTGGAACGTTCTTCTTCACCCTGTTCGGAGCGGTAAAAGCGGTCGAAAATTCGCTCGAGCTCGTGTTCAGCGATGCCGCACCCGGTATCAGCCACGACTACCGCGACGCAACCGGGCTTTTTGTCCAGGCTAATCGAGATGGTTCCTCCTTCCGGTGTGTAGCGCACGGCGTTGCGCAAGAGGTTTTCCAGCACCCGCTGCATCAGGCCGATATCGGCATGTACCATGGTGGCTTCCGGTGATGCATTTACTTCGATCTGAATCCCTTTCTTTTCTGCCTCCAGCTCAAACTCCTGGGTTACATCCTGTAGAAGCTCGGCCAGTGAGAATCGTTCCAGCGTTGGCTGAACGCTCGCCGAGTCGAGCTTGGAGAGTTCGAACAGGTCGCCGATCAGCCGTCCCAGGCGTAGAGAGTGCTTGCGGGTTATTTCCAGGTAGCGCAGGCGCTCGGTTTCGCTCAGCGTGTCGTTTTTTAGCAGCAGGGTTTCGACATAGCCGTGCATTGAAGCCAACGGAGTTCGCAGGTCATGGGACACGTTGCTGACCAGTTCGCGGCGCAGGCGGTCGGTTTCTTTCAGGCCTTCAAATTGTTCGCGGATCTTGTTGGCCATGGCAGAAAATGCTGCCCTCAGCTGGCCTATCTCGTCCTGGGCCTGTGGTTTTGAGCCATTATTTCCCAGGGTCTCGATGAGTTCCGGATCGAAACCGGAATCAGTGAAGCGCTTGACGTCACTGGTCAGCCGGGTCAGCCGTCGGGTCAGCAGGCCAAAAACCAGCAGGCCGACCAGGAAAGCCGCAAGCACAATGGCAATCAGAGCGCCCAGGCTGAGTTTCTGCACGTAGCTGCCCCGCACGCTGTCGGCCAGTTCGTCGTATTTCTGCCCGCCGAGGATGGCGTACAGATAGCCCTGCAGAATGTCGTTATGCATCACCGGGAAAGCGGAGAAGATTTTTTGCCGTTCGAGGTTGCGTGGATCAGTGCCCCGCAGCGGCATTTCAGTTTCACCACCCATCAAGTCCAGTAGCGGCTTGAGCTCTACACGGTTGGTCTGGATCGATTCCGGTGGCATCGCGTGGGCCAGTATCTGTCCATCGGTATCCAGCAGGTAAACCTCTACCGTGGGATTGATGATCATCGCGCGCTGCGCCAGCAGTGTGAGGGCGTCCTCGTTAACCGCACCCTCTTCCATCAGCTGCATTTCACCGGTCACGTACATGGCGATTGAAGCGTTGAGTCGCTGGGTGATTTCCTCGTAATACAAACGGGTGCTGACCTGTTCGACCAGAAAAAAGCCACCGCCGATGAGTGCTACGACCAAAAGCAATGCCGCACTCAGCCTGGCAAATAATGTACTCATGCTGCGTGCACCTGCGGGTGTGCATCCAGCTTGTAGCCGACACCCCATACGGTGACGATGAATTCAGGCTGGGCCGGATCCGGTTCAATTTTCGAGCGCAGGCGGTTGATGTGTGAGTTGACTGTGTGTTCGTAGCCGTCGTGGCCATAGCCCCACACGCTGTCGAGCAACTGTGCCCGACTGAAGACGTGGCCGGGGTGGCGTGCAAAATGCAGCAGCAGGTCGAATTCGCGAGCCGTCAAAGGCATCGGTTTGTTGTTGACCAGAACCTGGCGCCCGCTGGTATTAATCTTCAGTGGACCAATGGACAAAGTTTCCGCACCGCCGGGAAAGCGTTTCTCCAGCGACTCAACCCGCCTGAAAATTGCTTTGACCCGCGCCATCAATTCGGAAATGCTGAATGGCTTGGTGACGTAGTCATCCGCGCCGAGTTCCAGCCCCAGCACACGATCCAGTTCTGAGGACTTCGAAGTCAGCATCAGGATGGGTACGTAACGGGAGTCCCGTCGCAGCGCCCGGCAGATGCTGAGTCCGTCGGGGCCAGGCAGGCGAAGATCGAGAATGACCAGATCCCAGTCCCTGGAAAAAGCGTGGCGCATTCCTGCGTGGCCATCGTCGGCCAGCGTAATGTCGCAATCCAGGTCGCGCAAATGCAGTGCCAATAGTTCGGCAATGTCCCGTTCGTCCTCAACAACCAGTACTTTTCGCTTGCTCATTTTCTGTTCCATCTCAGTTCCTGCCTGAAAAAGTAGACCAGAAATCTAACGAAAGTATCACGGCGAATAATTTATTCGATAAAAAACCCTTTCATTCCAGCCACATAGCCATTTCTTGCTGCGTGATAGGCCTGTGAACCTTCGTTTCCACAATAAACATCGGGAGAACAACCCACCCCGGAAATCATGAAACTTATTTTTTGAGAAGGAGAGTTAGCAGATGAAAAAGACAGCACTAGTACTAATTGCAGCCCTTATGGCCAGTGGTTCCGCCTTTGCAGGCCACACCCGTAGCTATGATGTAACCATCACCAATATCACTGCCGGACAGACGTTTACCCCGGCACTTGTCGCCACTCACAGGTCCGATATTTCCTTTTTTGAGCTCGGACAACCCGCCAGCGATGAGCTGGGCGTATTGGCGGAGAGTGGAAATATCATGCCGCTGAAAGACGTGCTCGATTCGGCTCCCTCGTTGGTTAAAGACACGGCAACCAACGGTGCGTTACTGGAGCCCGGCGACTCTGTAACCATCAGGATTGAAGGCAGCAGGCACTTCAACCGGCTGAGCGTTGTCGCGATGATGATCCCGACGCACGATACGATTGTTGCCCTGGATTCGGTCTATCTGCCGCGCTGGCAAACGACCGACATGGCCACAGCATATGACGCTGGAACAGAAGTGAACGATGAGCTGTGTGACAACATTCCCGGCCCGGTTTGCGGCGGGGAAGGATCATCGGCCGCTGGTGGAGAAGGTTATGTCCACGTTGCCAATGGCATCCATGGCATCGGCGACCTGGCACCTGAGGTCTTCGACTACAGAAACCCGGTAGCAAAAGTAACGGTCAAACGCGTCTGGTAAGACTAAGCTCGATAGGTGCAAAAAGGGCCCTGAAACGGGCCCTTTCTTTATTCCGAATAATCATGGGTCGGGTTGATCAGGAGGCAGAAAATACGCCTCTGGAATTTCAATATTGTGCTCGATCGTTTTGACCCGGGTGGTCGCCAGCCACTCCCCGGTTTCCAGGTTGATGTTGCGGCTGGTCTGGAAGTAGAGCGTGCCGTCGATCCAGGCCGAATCTTCCTTACGGGTTTCAATCAGGACCTCGTCAGGGTCCGCTGCAGGGTGAAAAGCGCGCCGGTCGTGTTCCCGGACCACCACGGCGGTCATGTCATCGATGAAGTAATCCCTGCTGAAGCCGTCTTCCAGCGTGACGCGAACACGCCACTGGCGGCGGTCGTTTTCAAACAGCTCGCCTTCCAGGGTGACGCGGGTGCCGTTTTGGTGCAGGTCCTGCAGGGTGAAAAAGCGGCCTGGGAACTGGATGCCGTTACGCAAGGCGGAAGCGGAAGCTTCGTCCTGCTGCTCGGCCCCGCCTGCGGGTGTCCACTTCCAGGCCTTTCCCTGGTTCAGCCCTTCGCTGAACGCCATTTTTCCATCCAGCTGGATGTTGATGCGCATATTGCCCTGTCGGGTGGCCACGTAGACGGCGCTTACCTTGAAATCCGGCTCTTCGATTTCCAGCTGAACCCGAACGTTCGAGATGAGTGCCCAGTTTTCCGAACCACCGACCGCTTCTGCATTGCGGGCCAGCAAGTCTTCCAGTGGCCCGGCAAACACCGGCACCGGAAAAAGGCAAAGGCAAAGTACGGTGAACAGAATTCTCTTGGCCAACGATGTAGCTCCCCGTCTGAAGTATGGGTTAATCATTCAAGTTTAGCCGTGTGCACACGATTAACAACCGCTTCTCGGTTAGACTTCGTTTTCTGATGAAACGTTACAGCATCAATAACAACGGCCAGGTCATCGATTTTGAGATTGTCCATCGGCCAGCGGTAACCCGGCGGATTCACCTGGAAATCGACCCACAGGGCGGTTTGCAAGTGGTTGCACCCCGGCGTATGAGCCGCAGGGCAATCAACAGCGCGTTGCAGGACAGGGCCCAGCGTGTAGCGAGTTTCCTGGTTGACGCACGCGCCAGGCGCCAGGATTTGCCGGAGCTTTGTTATGTCGAAGGGGAGCAGCACCTGTTCATGGGTCAGGCATACACGCTCCATATTTGTCATCGCTCGGGCAAACGTGCGCTTGTGGAGTTGTCTGCTGGGCAAATTGATATGGTGTTGCCCGATACCGGCAAGGATGCCGTACGCAGCAGCCTGGCCGCCTGGTACCGTCAGCGTGCCTATTCAGAGTTTGCCGAGCGGTTGATCACAACCTGTCAGGGAGCGCCGTGGACAGGCGGCAAAGTACCGAACATGCGCTTGCGATTGATGAAGAAAACCTGGGGCAGTTGCTCGTCAAAAGGCCGCATTACGCTGAACCCTCACTTGATCAAGGCGCCGCAACACTGCATTGATTATGTCGTTGCGCACGAGGTCTGTCATTTGCGGGAGCTTAATCACGGCAAGGCTTTCTATGCCTTGCAGGAACAGCTCTACCCGGATTGGCGCGAAACGAAAGCGCAGCTGCGCAGCAGCGGCCATATCTACCTGCACGGGTAGGCAAGGTTATGGCTCATCCTACTCATGCATCAACGCACGGCGGACCAGAAGGCCCTCAGCCGCGCAGCTTTCTGGGTGTGTTCCGTTATAGCCGCAGGGCCCTGGAGCTGGTCTGGAGCACCAACCGCAAGCTGACCGTGGTTCTCGGAATTCTGACGCTGGCTGCCGGTGTCCTGCCTGCCGGCATGGCCTATGTAGGCGCATTGATCATCGACGCTGTGGTTGCCGCCTCACAGGTCTACAAGGACAGTGGCGCTGCAGATTTCTCGGCCGTGTTCAGCCTGGTGTTGCTGGAAGGCATTGTGGTTGCGGCGCTGGCCGGCGCTCAGCGTGGGATTTCATTATGCCAGGCTTTGCTGCGGGCCCAGCTGGGGCAACGGGTCAACGTGATGATCCTGGAGAAAGCACTAACCCTGGAGTTGTCTCAATTCGAGGATTCCGAGTTTTATGACAAGCTCACGCGGGCCCGGCGCGAAGCTTCCAGCCGGCCGCTGTCACTGGTCAACCGCACCTTTGGTTTGGCACAGAACCTGGTCTCGCTGATCAGCTACGCTGTGTTGCTGGTGCAGTTCTCACCCTGGGCCGTTGCGATACTGATTGTTGCCGGCCTGCCCAGTTTCATTGCCGAAACCCGTTTTTCCGGCGAGGCTTTCACACTGTTCCGCTGGCGCTCACCCGATACCCGCATGCAGATCTACCTGGAGACCGTGCTGGCGCGTGAGGACAATGTCAAAGAGGTCAAGCTTTTCGGCCTGGGCCCCCTACTGCTGCAACGCTACCGCGATATTTTTGAGCGCCTGTACACGCGTGACCGGTCACTGGCGATACGCCGCGATGGCTGGGGGTTTGTGCTGGGCCTGATCGGAACCGTGGCCTTATATGGCGCATATGCCTGGATTGCGGCTGCAGCCGTGCTGAGCCGGATCACGCTGGGCCAGATGACCATGTACCTGATGCTGTTCCGCCAGGGCCAGTCGGCGGTGGCTGCTATCCTCACGGCCATCGGGGGTATGTACGAGGACAATCTCTACCTGTCTACACTTTATGAATACCTGGAGACACCTACCGGCCGGTCGGAGCAGGCAGCCTCAGAGAAATTGGATGAGGGTCCGCAGCCGAATGATGGTGTTCGTTTCGAAGGCGTGAGCTTCACCTATCCCGGCACTTCCCGGCCTGCCCTGAGCGAAATCGACCTGCATATCCGCCCGGGAGAATCATTGGCCCTGGTGGGCGAAAACGGCTCCGGAAAAACCACGCTGATCAAGCTGTTGACCCGTCTCTACCGGCCGGACCAGGGTCGCATCCTGCTGGATGGCCTGGATCTGGAGGCATGGGATGAAAATGCGCTTCGCCAGAGAATCGGAGTGATTTTCCAGGACTTTTCCCGCTACCAGTTCCTGGTGGGTGAGAACATTGGCGCGGGGGATGTGCGCTATTTTGATGAGCAGGAACGCTGGCAGGAAGCCGCTGAAAAAGGCATGGCGGACGAAATCATCGCGGAACTGCCTGAGGCTTACCAGACACAATTGGGCAAGTGGTTTAAAGGCGGGCAGGAGTTGTCTGGCGGACAGTGGCAGAAAATAGCTCTGGCGCGTGCTTTCATGCGCAGCGAGGCAGATATCCTGGTGCTGGATGAGCCCACCGC
>CAYUBS010000053.1:15268-18100 GCA_964443145.1 uncultured Wenzhouxiangellaceae bacterium
ACAGCCTGTCCGGCCGCGTAGCCGGATGACCAGGCCCACTGAAAGTTGAAGCCTCCCAGGTGGCCGGTGACATCGATGACTTCACCGATGAAAAACAGCCCGGAGACAGGGGATTCCATCGTTTTGGATGATAAGTCACGGGTATCCACACCACCCAGCGTCACTTCCGCTGTGCGGTAACCCTCGGTAGCTGCTGGCTTGAGCCTCCAGGCCTGCAATTGGCCGGCAAGCTGCTCGAGCAGCCGATCCGGCCAGTCGGCCAACGCTTTTTCGCGATTTTCGGGCCAGTGCAGTGATTCGAGTTCGTGGACCAGTTTGCCAGGCAGCAGGGTGGCCAGTTGCGTACGCAGCAGGGAGCGCGGGTGGCTGTCTTTCCAACCGATCAGAAGTTCGCTTGCGTCGATGCCCGGCAAAAGGTTGATTTCGACGCTTTCACCCGGCTTCCAGTAGCTGGAGATCTGCAGTACGGCCGGGCCGCTCAGGCCGCGGTGCGTGAACAACAGGTCTTCACGAAACGAGGCCTGGTGGTTGGATATCACTACTTCGCAGGAAACCCCCGACAGCCGGCCGAACATCTCTTTCAGGTTATCTGAGAAAGTCACTGGCACCAGCCCTGCTGAGGTGGGCAGCAGGCGCAATCCAAACTGTTCTGCCAGTTGATAACCAAAGCCCGAACCACCCAGGCTGGGAATGGACAGCCCGCCACAGGCCACGACCAGAGCATCTGCGCTGAATTCACCCTGGTTGCTTTCCACGTGAAAGCCTTCCTTGTGCTCTACCCGCGTGGTCTCGCAGCGGGTACGAATTTCCACGCCGGCTTTCTCACATTCGTTCAGCAACATGGCGACAATTTGCTTGGAAGAGCGTTGGCAGAATAACTGCCCGCTGAGACCGTTGATGGTTTCCTTCTCGAAATACTCAATCCCGTGCCGCTCAACGATCTCGATAAAGTCCCACTGCGTGTAGCGGCTGAGCGCGCTTTTGCAAAAATGGGGGTTGGCCGACAGGAATCGTTCCGGGCTGGCGTGCAGGTTGGTGAAATTACAGCGTCCGCCGCCCGACATCAGTATTTTCTTACCCACCTTGTTGGCGCGGTCGAGCACCACCACCTTTCGGCCACGCTGAGCCGCGCTGATGGCGCACATCAGGCCGGCAGCGCCGGCACCTAAGATTAGCGTGTCATGAGAGTGCATTTTTCTGCACACCCCTAAGCAGCAACGGGGTTTGCACCACCAGGCTGAACAGGGCCACGCCGTACACGGTGCTCTGAATCGTGTACCAGTAGGGGATTTCAATGCTGAGCGACAGGGCCAGTGCGATGGCTACAGCGCCGCGTATACCGCCCCACATCAACAGGTTTTGTTCCTTGAATCCCAGTTTGCCCACGCCCGGCGTATAGGAAATCGGCCCCACTCCCAGGAAGATGATGATCGCGCGGGAAGCCGTGGCAGCCACGATCCCTACCAGCATGGCCAGCCAGTGATCCTGGAACATCTGCACGTTAAAGCTCATCCCAACCGCGAAGAACAGCATTGAGTTGGCGCAAAATCCCAGAATCTGCCAGGAGTCCAGTGCAAAAGCGATGTCTTCTTCAGAGCGGTGGCGGCGTTGCCGCCAGGCTACTGTAAGGCCGGCGGTTAGAGTTGCGACCACCCCGCTGAAGCCCAGCAGATGCTCACCGATCCAGAAGCTCGAGAACGCCAGCACCAGCGTGGCCGAAGTAGAAAGGATTTTGTCGTCGGCGGGTGCAATGACCAGATCCAGCAGCCAGCCCAGGGTCACGCCGATGGCCACGCCGCCCAGCAGAACCAGCGCAAAGCGTCCCACGGCCATCCACCAGGTGATTTCCGTTCCCGGCATGACCAGCAGACTGGAAATCATCACGAACAGGGTGATGGTAGTGGCGTCGTTGATCAAACTCTCGCCTTCAAGGATCAGTCCCACGCGCTTGCCATCGCCGTGCAGTACACCCGAAATCATGGCCGGATCGGTGGCGCAAATCATCGAGCCAATCAGCAGCGCCAGCGCCCAGCTGCCGCCCAGTGCGGGGCCCATCAGTAACAGGACGATAGCAGCAGCCAGGCCGGCGGCTAACAACAACAAGGGAATTGACAGCAGGCCGATCAGCGGGGCTTCACGCCGCGACTTTTGCGTGTCCACATTGATGGCTGCCTCGAATATCAGGATAGGCAGTAACAGGTAAAACACCAGGTCACGCAGTATCTGCCAGCGCAGGCCGGTATCCATGCCAAACGCCACCCAGATCTCAGATGAGACAAACCCCAGAAACACCAGCGCCACAGGCAGCGAAACCCATGGCTGTCGCGCCAGGGGCTTGCTGAGTACGGCAGCCGCGAGGATGCCGAACATCAGGAAGGGCAGGAGGTTTCCGAACATGAGCCAGTGCTCCGGGTTAAATGCATGCCCCATAAGGGAACGGATTTTTGCCCAGTAGATCACAGGAAACATGGCAAGGCGAAAAATTCACGGGCTAAGCCGTTAGCTGAGGTTCGGCCTTCTGGTTGTGATTTGTTTGCTCCAGATCAATGAATCTTGTCAGCAAAGCGCTGAATATAGGCGAATATTTTGGCGGAGTATGCTCATGAAAAGTCCAGACCAGGCCGCGTTCAAGGTCATCCTGATTGTTTCCATGATCGTTGCGGTTGCGATGCTGCCGTTTGTTGCAAAAGCGGATACCTCAATGCACAAGGGGCCACCTCCATTTTCAGATTTCGATGCCGATGGAGACGGCTTTGTCAGTGAAGATGAGTTCAACACCACCAAGGCTGCCCGGATGAAAGCCATGGCAGAAGCCGGCAAGCCCATGAAGGG
>CAYUBS010000054.1:0-17912 GCA_964443145.1 uncultured Wenzhouxiangellaceae bacterium
GCCATGATCGTTGTCAGCACGCCGAAGACAACCGGTTTGGCGACCAACTGGGCGCCGGCAATGGCGGATTCAACGCCACCACCCATGCGGTGCGCTTCGGTATGGATACCCTCGCCCACCACGATGGCATCATCCACCACGATACCCAGCACCAGCAGAAAGGCGAAGGTGGACAACATATTCAGAGACACGCCAACCGTTGGCAGGAAGACAAAAGCCCCTGCATAAGCGGTCGCGATACCCGCAGCAACCCAGAACGCGACGATCGGGCGCAATGTCAGGACCAGGAAGATCATGACCAGCAGTAAGCCCACAAAGGCTGACTTGCCGATGGTCTTCATGCGACCCTTGAACTCGTCCGCATTGTCGGTCCATAGCGTGAGCATGGCGCCTTCTGGAAGGGTTTCCTGACGCTTTTCGATCCATTCCCTGATGGAATCAGAAGCCTTGACGATATCCATCGTTTCGGTGGTCATTACCTGCAGTAATACGGCAGGTTCACCGTTGAGTGTGGCCAGAATCGGATTGTCTTCGAAACCGTCAATGACGGTAGCGACATCCCCAACCCGGATGATGCCTCCATCGCTGCTCTGCCTGATGATGATGTCTGAGAATTCGGCCTCTGTATCTGCCTGGCTGCGCACCTTCAGCTGATAGGTTCCGACTTCCGTGCGAACGGAACCGGAAGATTGGTTGATTGACGAGTTACGGATCGCGGTTGCGACTTCATTGAAACTCATGCCATAGCGGCGCAGCGCCTCTTCGCTGACCTGGACCGAAACCTCTTCGCGCCGGACGCCAAATAGCTCCACCACGGTGATAGCCGGCAACACTGCCGCTTCACGGCGCAACTTCTCCGCCAGACGCTTCAATTCCCGCTCTGTGAGGTCGCCGTGAACGGCAACCCGGATGAATTCGTTACGGTTTACCCACTGCCTGACCTTTGGTTGCTCGATATCCCGTGGGAAAGACGAAATAGAATCGACGCGAATCTTCACGTCATTCATGAACTGGGTGAAATCAACCTGTTGCTCGGCCAGGATGTAAACCCCACCATAGCTTTCTGCAGAAGAGGAACGGACCCACTCGATGGAATCCATGTCACTAACAGCTTCTTCGATGCGGGCGACGATCTGCTCTTCGACTTCCTGCGGCGCTGCGCCGGGCCAGACCACTTCAATTTCAAGCCCCGGAAACCGCACTTGCGGATCCATTTCGCGCTCCAGGGAAGAAAATCCAATGATTCCGGCTACAAATATACCCACCATCAGCAGGTTTGCGGCAACGGAATTCCGTGCCCACCACTCAATCAGGCCATTCATTGTTGTTCTCCCTTAGCCCTGGGCTTGACGAAAAAGCGGCTCTACTTCCATCCCGTCAACGGCGTTGGGCAGGGTTGAAGTAACAACCCGCTCGCCGGACTCGACTCCGCTGGAGACAAGCACCCGTTCTTCAGAGGTCGCAATGACGCTCACGGTACGGATCTCCAGGCGGTTTTCGGAATTTATCACGTACACTTTGTCCTGGTTGCGTAAGGCCAGACGGGGCATCACGAATGCAGGCTGGGTGGAAACGCCCTCAACTTCTGCATTAACAAACATTCCGACGGCCATCGGCATGCCCTCAGTTGCGCCCAATCCATAGGGGTCTTCAACCTCAGCAGTGGCATAAATAAGGCGTGTCTCATTGTTGACTGCAGCATCGACCCGTACGATCTTGCCCTGCCAGTGATAGTCGCGGTTGCCCAGGGCTGCCGTGAAATTAACTTTGGGCGCCATGCGCAGATCATCTGCCATGTAGCCCATTGGCAGGTTGAGTTCAACCAGTTGGCTGTCGGTCAGCGGCAAGCGCACCTCGACGGTACCAATTGAAAAGACGCGGCCCATGCGGGTTCCGGCACTGACAAATTGGCCAATACCTACATTACGGTCGCGCACACGGCCATGGAATGGGATTCTGATCTCGGTCCGCTCCAGGTCAAGCCGGGCTCCACGCAGATCAGCCTGGGCTGATCTAAGATTGGCTTCCGCACCAGCCACCTGGGTGAGGTTCAGGGCAAAAGGAGTCGGGTCCTGGTCTTTACGGCCATCACTCCACTCTTCTTCCTTGATCCTGGCAGTGGCCTGTTCACGCTCAAGTGCGGTTTGTGCCGCAGCGACGCGTGCCTCAGCACGAATGGCCGCCAACTGGTAATCAGCGTCATCAATTTTCATCAACAGGCTGTCAGGCAGGAATTCCGCACCCTCGTTGAAGTTTTCGGACATCATCACAATGCGACCGGAAACCTGCGGGATCAGATCGATTTCAGTTTTTGGCCTGACTTCACCCTGGGTTTTAATCGATAAGGTGACCTGTTCCGACGTCACTTCATCTACATAAAGAGAAATCGGCCGGGCTTCCTCATCGTTTTTTTCGGGTTCAGGCTTGGCAGCGATCAACCCCTGAACCAGGAGAAAGCCCGCCAAAAGCACGAGTACCGGTGCAGACATTCTTAGAAATTTTTTCACTTTGAAACCTCTCGTTCATTCAGGCCGGGGCGTCGCTGCGTTCCGGACATTAAGTTAGGTCTATAACAACACAAGCGATGCAAATAAACATGGGTCATAAGTCAGGCCTCACCTGTAATACGATTAAACGAATCTCTTGACTCCCTGCTGCATTAGACGCAACAAATCAGCAAAAGGTTACACCGCGATTTGATCGCGGCCCTGGTTTATAATTCGTTCCTAACCAAGGAGCACGAAGTGAGCAACCTGACCCAGTCCCCCCAATGGAAAGCCCTCCAGTCCCATGCCCAGGAAATTCAGAGGGTCCACCTGCGTGACCTGTTTATGGACAACTCGCGCTTCGAAAAGTTGTCAATCGACCACGGTGACCTCGGGTTTCTCCTCGATTACTCAAAAAACCGGGTCACCGAAGAGACACTTTCACTGCTGCGTGATCTGGCAGAGTCCACCGGTGTGGCTGAGCAGGCCGCGGCCATGTTTCGCGGTGAAAAAATCAACTGGACCGAGGGCCGGGCGGTACTGCACATTGCACTGCGCAACCGCTCGAACAGCCCGATACTGGTTGACGGTGAAGACGTCATGCCTGATATAGCCAAAGTGCTGCAGAAGATGAGGGATTTCACCGAGGCGGTGCGAAACGGAAGCTGGACAGGAGCCAGCGGAAAGCCCATTACGGATGTCGTCAATATCGGCATTGGCGGCTCTGACCTCGGGCCGGTAATGGTTTGCTCCGCACTGCAGCACTATGCCGATGGGCCAACAGCCCATTTTGTCTCAAATATAGACGGAACAGACATCACAGAAACCCTCAAACGGGTGGATCCGGAAACCACGCTGTTCCTGGTGGCTTCAAAAACGTTCACCACGCAGGAAACCATGACCAATGCACTCACCGCCCGGGCCTGGCTGGTCGAGGCCCTGGGCGATGCAGCGGTATCGAGTCATTTTGCGGCCCTTTCAACCAACGCATCCGCGGTCGCAGACTTTGGCATCGATACCAACAACATGTTTGAATTCTGGGATTTCGTTGGCGGACGCTACTCTTTATGGTCAGCCATTGGAACGTCCGTAGCATTGCGGGTTGGCTTCGATCGCTTCGAGCAAATGCTTGAAGGCGCCCACGCGATGGACCAGCATTTCCTGAACAGTTCACCTGACGAAAACCTGCCGTTGACCCTGGCTTTACTGGGCATCTGGTATAACAATTTTTTCGGTGCCCAGAGCCACGCCTTACTTCCATACGACCAGTACCTGAGCCGTTTCGCAGCCTATTTTCAACAGGGTGACATGGAAAGTAACGGCAAGACCATCGACCGTGACGGCCAGCACGTTGACTACGAAACAGGCCCCATCATCTGGGGCGAACCGGGAACCAATGGGCAGCATGCGTTCTACCAACTGATTCACCAGGGAACCAAAATGGTCCCTGCTGATTTCATTGGTTTCGTGGATAGCCTCAACCCGGTTGGGGATCACCACCTGAAGCTAATGGCCAATTTCTTTGCGCAAACTGAAGCCCTTGCCTTTGGCCTGCCGACAGAAGCGGTTGAGGAACAGCTACGTGCCGCCGGTCTCGACGAAGAGCGCATTGAAATGCTCAAACCCCACAAGACCTTCGAAGGGAACCGGCCAACCAACAGCTTGCTGATCGACCGACTGACCCCGCGTAGCCTGGGGTCATTGATTGCGCTTTACGAGCACAAGATTTTCGTCCAGGGCGTAATCTGGAACATCAACAGTTTTGACCAGTGGGGTGTTGAGTTAGGCAAGGTTCTGGCGCAAGCCATTCTCCCGGAACTGGAACAAGGTGAAGCCGGCGATCACGATTGTTCCACCCGCGGGCTGATTTCACATTTTTGCTCGCCGCGAGAAAAAGGCAAATAAAAAAACCCCCACACCGCGCGTGGGGGTTTCAGCTTAGCTACTTATATTTGCTTACAACGCCTTGAACACCGCATCCAGAGTGTCTTTGGCATCGCCAAACAGCATCCTCGTGTTGTCCAGGAAGAACAACGGATTCTGAACGCCGGCATAGCCTGTGGCCATGCTGCGTTTGAGCACGATAGACACCGTCCCTTTCCAGCATTCCAATACCGGCATACCGCCGATCGGACCGTCCGGATCGGTCAGTGCAGAAGGATTGACGATATCGTTGGCGCCGATAATGATGGAAACATCGACTTTCGGAAAGTCGTCGTTAATCTCATCCATCTCAAAAACGATGTCATAAGGGACCTTGGCCTCGGCCAGCAACACGTTCATATGCCCTGGCATGCGGCCGGCAACAGGGTGAATACCGAAGCGGACGTTAATGCCCTTTTCGCGCAGCGTGGTGGTGATTTCATGCACTACGTGCTGTGCCTGAGCAACGGCCATTCCGTAGCCCGGAATAATCATCACTTCTTTGGCGTTCAGCAGCAATTCAGCTGTTTCCTCGGGCAAAATCGGATCGACCTCACCCTGGTCTTCATCACTGGCCACTGAAGTTCCGCCACCGGTACCAAAACCACCGGCAATCACGGCAAGGAACTTACGATTCATCGCGCGACACATGATGTAACTAAGGATGGCGCCACTGGAACCTACCAGTGCACCGGTCACAATCAGAAGATCGTTGCCCAGCATAAAACCAGTCGCTGACGCCGCCCAGCCCGAGTAGCTGTTAAGCATGGAGACAACCACCGGCATATCCGCACCACCAATGGCCATTACCATGTGTATACCAAACACGAGCGCGATGGCCGTCATGATAATGAGTGGCTGCATGCCGCCGCCTGCCGCCGATTGCACCACGAACTGATAGGCGAACCAGATTGAAGCAAGTAGCAGAAGCAGATTAAACCAGTGCCGGCCGGGCAGCGTTAGCGGTGAACCGCCGATGCGACCGGATAACTTGCCAAACGCGATAATAGAACCGGAAAGGGTGACTGCACCGATCAGTATACCGAGGTACGTTTCGATGTCATGAATGGTGAGTTCGACACCTGCGAAATGCGACAGCCGACCCGGATCCATGAAGTTGGCAAACCCAACCGCAACCGCGGCCAAACCGACCAGGCTGTGCAGAATCGCAACCAGCTCCGGCATCTGCGTCATTTGCACACGGCGCGCAGCGATCAGGCCGATCGTGCCGCCCACCGCCAGGGCCGCGAACAGCAGCGTGTAATGTTGCGTAACGACACCCATTATGGTGGCGATCAAAGCGATCACCATACCGATGATGCCGTACCAGTTACCCCGTCTGGCCGTTTCCTGATTGGACAGTCCGCCGAGTGCGAGGATGAATAGAATTGTCGCAATGATATACGACATGGCAATTATTCCAGCGTTGCTAATCATGACAGCCTCACCTCCTGAACATTTCGAGCATGCGACGGGTGACGGCAAAACCGCCCACGATGTTGATGCTCGCTATCAACACGGTTCCGACGGCAACCCACTTAATGACGCCAACGTCCGAACTGATTTGTATCAGCGCCCCCAGGATAATGATGCTGGAAATCGCGTTGGTCACACTCATCAGCGGCGTGTGCAGCGCAGCGCTCACATTCCAGATCACCATGTAACCGACAAAGCAAGCCAGTACAAACACGGTGAAATGCGCCATGAACGAAGCAGGTGCAACCGCACCCAGGCCCAGCAGTGCCAGCCCTGCGACGGCCATGCCAATGATCGGACCTGCCACGGATCGTTCCTTCTCCTCCACCGGAGCGGGGGCCGGTGCCAGCTTCGGCTTGGCCGGGGCAGCCGACAGCTTGGGTGCAGGCGGTGGCCAGGTGGTTTCGCCGTCCTTGCATACCGTGGCGCCACGAAAAACCTCGTCCTCCATATCAACAACGATCTGCCCATCTTTCTCAGGGGTCAGGTCGGTTAGCAAGTGACGCAGGTTGGTTGCGTATAACTGGCTGGATTGTGCCGCCAACCGGCTGGGTAGATCGGTGTAACCGATAATGGTGACGTTGTGTGGCGTCACGACCTCACCAGGCTCGGTAAGCTCGCAATTACCACCCTGTTCCGCAGCCAGGTCGACGATGACGCTGCCGTCCTTCATCGCTTCGACCATCTCGGCCGTAATCAGGCGCGGTGCCGGGCGGCCCGGGATCAGCGCGGTGGTGATGATGATGTCGACCTCTTTGGCCTGCTCAAGAAACAGTGCCATTTCTGCCTTGATGAATTCATCGCTCATGACTTTGGCGTAACCGCCTTCGCCGGTGCCGTCCTCATCTTCGAAGTCCAGCATCAGGAATTCGGCACCCATACTTTCGATCTGCTCCTTGACCTCAGGACGGGTATCGAAGGAACGGACGATGGCGCCCATGCTTTGCGCGGCACCAATCGCAGCAAGCCCGGCCACGCCGGCGCCGATGACCAGGACCTTGGCGGGCGGAACCTTGCCGGCCGCGGTAATCTGGCCTGTAAAGAAACGCCCGAAATGCTGTGCCGCTTCGACTACAGCGCGGTAACCGGCAATGTTCGCCATGGAACTTAAGGCGTCTACTTTCTGGGCGCGCGAGATGCGGGGAATGCTGTCCATCGCCATGGCCGTTACGCCACGTTCGGTGAGTTGCTGGAGCAATTCAGGATTTTGTGCGGGCCACAGGAAACTAATCAGTGTCTGTCCCGACTTCAGACGCGCTGTCTCCTCATCATCCGGGCCGCGTACCTTTAGGATGATATCCGCTTCACCCCAGACTTCATCCGTGTTAGAAGCGATAGAACAGCCGGCTTCCTGGTAGGCCGGGTCTGAAAAATTGGCAGCACCCCCGGCACCAGATTCAACCAGCACATCAAAGCCCAACTTGATCAGTTGAGCGGCCACATCCGGGGTAGTGGCTACACGCCGCTCGCCCGCATATATCTCTCTCGGCACACCGATTTTCATGAGAAATCTCCGAATAGTTTAACGATTACAGCTTGAATTGCTTCGATTAAAAAGTCCTGTTTTTTGCTGTCTTGATCACCAAGGGTGAGCATAACCGCAAAACACGCCAACATGTAGATTTAGGTCAACAAAACCGACTTTTTGATCGAAGACGGCACCCCATGCCTGAACTCCAGGCAATGACTGGAACAGGCGTGTGTCAGGATGTAAATTTACCGCGCCGGATGCGCTCAGCCTCCATCTGCTCAACTTCCCGAGAACCCGAAATGACAATTTCAGGGTCCGGCACAAAATCAATATCGTGATTGCCACGCTCGTACGGCACCGAATTGAGAATAACGCGCAGCGCATTCAGCCGGGCCCCATGCTTGACGTTGGAGCGAATAACGGTCCAGGGCGCGTGGTTGGAATGCGTGCGTTTGAGCATTTCATATTTTTGGTTGGTGAAGTCATCCCAGCGTTCCTGGGCCTGCAAATCCACCTCACTCAATTTCCAGGAGCGCAGAGGGTCGTTCTTGCGGCGATCAAAGCGGTAAGCCTGTTCGCTCTTGGTCACGCTGAAATACAACTTCACCAGGATCGTGCCCTGGCGAACCAGGTCTCTTTCAAAACCCACTACGCCTTTCATGAACACCTTGTATTCCTCGGGTGTGCAGAATCCAAAAATGGGTTCCACAATGGCCCGGTTATACCAGCTGCGATCAAACAACACGCACTCACCGCCGCGCGGAAAATGTTCCACGTAACGCTGGAAAAACCACTGGGTCCTCATTGCATCCGTCGGTTTTCCCAGTGCGACCACCCGGTAGTGTTTTTCATTCATGTAGCGGGCTACCCGGCGGATCGTACCGCCCTTGCCCGAAGCATCGCGCCCTTCGAATAAGATGATCATGCGGCGCTTGGTCTGTTCCAGGTACTGTTGCATCAGGATCAATTCAGCCTGGAACGGCTTAAGGCTTTTTTCCTGCTCGGCCTTCTGCAGGACACTGATAACCTTCTTACCTCCCAGTCGCTCCATATCGTCCCGCAACGGTTTATTTTCACTCAATATCTCTTCAGCAGTGAGCTGAGGTTCCGGGTCGGGTACAGATGTGGGAACAGAGGCGGGAACTGGCTTGTCTGCGGTTTGGTCGGGTTTGGCTGATGGTGTTGTCACTGTTTCACTACTCTCGGAAATAACAGGAAGATCATTGTAGCAACTCCACGGGGCGCCGGGCATGAACCGAAGTCAACTGAAAGTGTTTCCTGATCCGGGCTTGCATCCGTACAACATGTGAATAAGGCCACATCAATGCTAGAATTCGGCTGATTAACTCATCTTTATTCCGCGACTTCTCTGACCTGAAAATTTACCTATGAATCAAAAATCTGAAAAACGCAATCCATCCAGATCTGTTTACTTCGCATTGTTTTTGGCAGCCATCACGGCATCCAGCCTCCAGGCTGCGCCGCCTCAGAGTGCCGTGGACGGATTAACGCGTCTTCAAAATGCCACAGGAGGTCAGGCAACCATTAGCATGGACCAGGCGACCGAACTGGCCAGTTTCGTCCGATTCAGTCCGGGCAGCCTGCTTGTCAGGACTGCTAAAGGAGCCACCTCAGACGAAAAAACAAGAGAGTTTCTTGCCGAGCATGAAGCAGCTTTCGGGTTGCTGGATCATGCCTCCGAGCTGATCATTACCCGGCAAGGCATCGATGCACACGGCCGCGGACAGGCCCGCTACCGGCAGGTCTACAAGGGCATTCCTGTATTCGGGGCCGAATTTACCAGTCACTTCGATCGCGCCGGCGAACTGCGCGTGATCAGCGCCTCTACCATTAATATTGAGGCACTCAATACCACTCCATCATGGCGACCGGATGATGCCCAGGCCACGGCCAGGGATCATGTCGCCCGTAACGACGCATTGCGCGGTCCCGGGAACGACCTGGAGTCCATTAACACGCAGTTGCTGGTCTTCCGCTCCGGACTGCTGAAGGGTGTGCCCGGCGAAAACCACCTCGCATACCGTATAGAAGTCGTCAACGATACGCGCACGGTCAGGGAGTTTGTCTTTGTCGATGCCCACACCGGAAAAGTCCTGGATCAGATCACCGGGATTTTCGAGGCACTGGATCGCAAGGTCTCAGAGACTTCGCTCGGCAACATCGTCTGGGAGGACAGCGTTCCGGATCCCGAGCCCATTCCTGCAGGATGGGCCGGAGGGACGGTTCAGCAGGTCACAGACTGGCAGAACGAAATCGATGGCGCGAAAGAAACCTACAACCTGATGGCCAGCATCACGGCCGGAGCCTGGCTCTCTTACGACGGTGCAGACAAGACCATGCTCACGGTCAACAATGATCCGGGCATCGCCTGCCCCAATGCTAATTGGAATGGTACTTCGGCTAATTATTGCAGCAATGTGACTGCCGACGATATCGTTGCCCATGAATGGGGTCACGCTTATACCGAATATACGGCAGACCTGATTTACCAGTGGCAGACCGGGGCCCTCAACGAATCCTATTCTGATGTCTGGGGTGAGGTGGTGGATTTTCTCAATGGGCGGGGCACTGATTCTCCGAGTGGTTTGCGGACGGATGGTTCTTGCTCGGTATACGGCGGCGGCCCCAGTGTCGACGACACTTACCGGTGGTTGATGGGCGAGGATGCCTCGGCCTTTGGCGGTGCCATTCGGGACATGTGGAACCCGAATTGCGCTTCAGACCCGGGCAAAGTCACCGACACACAATACTGGTGCAGCACCGGAGATAACGGAGGCGTCCACATAAACTCCGGCGTGCCAAACCATTCCTTTGCATTGATGGTGGATGGCGGAATATACAACGGCCAGACCATCACAGGGCTGGATCTGACCAAGGCTACACATATCTTCTGGGATGCACTGCAAATGCTGACGCCGGTCAGTAATTTCGTCGACCAGGCCGATGCGCTTGAAGCCAGTTGTGATGGATTGGTTGGTTTTGATCTTCCAGCATTGAGCACCAGCGTGACCGACGCCGGGCCATCCAGCATCATCATTGATGCGGAAGATTGCGATGAAGTGGCCCTGGTCGTAGCGGCTGTTGAGCTACGCACCAATCCTGAACAGTGCGGATTCGAGCCGATGCTGGATAACGATCCACCACCGCGCTGCCTGGATAATGGTGATTTACGGAGTGTTTCTCTGGAAGACTGGGAAAGCGGTATTGGATCATGGACGGCTGCAACACATGATGTTGTGAATCCACCCACGTTTACTACGCCCGATTGGGCAGTGGTATCGGACCTGCCTGACGAACGTGCCGGTTCGGCTGCGTTTGTAGCCAATGTTCGTAGCGGCGATTGTGAAGTAAATGATGAATCCGGAGCACTCAACCTGGATAGCCCTGAAATTGCGATTCCGGCCGGTACGCTTATACCCCGGTTATCTATCGATCATTGGGTTGCGACAGAATTGGGCTGGGACGGTGGCAACCTGAAAATCAGCGTCAATGGCGGAGCCTTTGAACTCGTTCCGGTATCCGCTTTTGACATCAGCCCATACAGCAACACCCTCATTGCTAGCGGAAATACCAACCCGCTGGCTGGCCAGGATGCCTTCACTGGAGCGGATGGCGGAAGCGCGCGCGGAAGCTGGGGGCAATCCCAGGTAGACCTGACGGGTATCGCCGGCGCAGGGGATAATGTCATACTGCGCTTCGACTTCGGCCTGGATGGTTGCTCAGGCGTGCTTGGCTGGTATGTTGATGAAGTCGAGCTTTACAGCTGTTCTCTAGAGACGCCTTGTGGCAACAGCGTTCTCGATTTAGATGAACAATGTGATGATGGCAATATGGTGGCTGGCGACGGCTGCTCAAGTAGTTGCCAGATAGAAGATGGCTGGCAGTGCACGGACCCGTTTGCCGCAACTCCGGTGCCTGACCACAGCTTTGAAGCCGGCCCCTTCGGCGGCACCTGGACAGAATCGTCGACCAACTTTGGCACACCCATTTGTGATGTGGCCGACTGCGGCACGGGTACAGGCACCGGCCCCTCGAACGGAGTTTTCTGGGCCTGGTTTGGTGGTTTTGCCGGCATCGAGGATTCGAGTGTGTCTCAGTCCTTCACCATTCCCGCATCGGTGACCACGCTGAAATTCGATTTTGAAATACCCCTATGCGACTCACCGGCGGATTACCTGAAGGTGTTAATCGATGGAAACGAGGAACTTGCAATTGACGGCACAGATCCGGCCTGCGGTGTTATCGGCTACATGGTGAAAACCGTGGATATCTCTGCCTATGCCGATGGAGCTGCCCACACGCTCGAATTCTATTCGCAGGTCTTTGGGACCAATGGTACCGGAAGCAATTTCTTTGTGGATAACATCGTCCTCCCGGGCTCAGCCAGTCAATGCACCAACGATGAGAGTCTGATTTTCGCGGATGGCTTTGAGGATTAATCATCACCAATAAACGAAGGTCTTTATGACAACAAACAAAGGGGTATTGAGCCAGTTTCCCAGCTCTTTCTGGGCCGCCAACACGATGGAAATCTTCGAGCGGATGGGCTGGTATGGCTTCTACGCCGTTTCCACACTCTACCTGACCGGCTCAACAGATGACGGTGGCCTCGGTTTCTCCTCCGCTGACCGCGGCGTGATCCAGGGGCTGGCCACGTTCTTCCTCTACCTGTTCCCTGCTGTTTTCGGCGCACTGGCCGACCGTTATGGCTACAAGCGAATGTTCCTGGCCTCGACCCTGGTCATGGCGCCGGGCTACCTGCTGCTGTCCCTGCCTACCGGCTTCTGGCCTTTCCTCGGCACCTATTTTCTGGTTGCAGTCGGCCATGGCATGTTCAAACCGGTAGTGATCTCGACCGTGGCCAAGTCAACCAACGAGGAAAACGGCTCGATCGGCTTCGGCATTTTTTACATGATGGTCAATGTCGGCGGATTTATCGGCCCCATCGTCGCAGGCGTGGTTCGAGGCTGGAGTTGGGACTTTGTATTTTATGCATCCGCCGGGTGGATAGTCATTCTGTCCATCGTCTGCATGCTGGTCTACCGCGAGCCGCCTCGTGATGTGGAAGCCGAAAGCCACCGCTCACTGGCGGAAGTATTCAGGGGCATGGTAGAGGTGGTCGGCAATCTGCGGTTTTTCATCCTGATCAGTGGTCTGTTGATGATGCTGGTGATGGGTTCGAAATGGTGGAGTTTCTCGCTGGTTGGAACACTAGCGGCCGCCTGGCTTGGCGCAAACCTCCTGCTGGACGTGCTGTTCCGGTCTGGAAACTCCTCCCGCATTGAACGGCCCTGGTACCTCCAGCCAATGAGCATCGGCGAAGGCCGCTATTTACTCTTCCTGCTTCTGATGGCCGGCTTCTGGGTTTCCTTCAACCAGATTTTCATGACCCTGCCGGAATACATTCGGGACTACGTAGATACCACAGACCTGATTAACACCTTCACACCCGCAGCTGGCTGGTTTACCGGAATCGCCGGAAGCATGGGCTTCGATACAACCAACTGGTCCCGTGCAGTGCTGGAACACGGACAGGTCAAGCCGGAGCATCTGATCAACCTGAACGCCTTCGGCATCATCCTGTTCCAGGTGCTGGTTTCTTATTTCATGCGCAAGACTTCACCGCTAACCAGCATTATCGCCGGGGTGTGCATCACCATCGCCAGCTTTGGCCTGTACCTGGTGGGTATGAGCGGATGGATCGTGGTCTCCGCCATCCTGGTCTTCTCGGTTGGCGAAATGATGGCCAGCCCCCGCTCGAAAGAATATGCCGGCCGTATCGCACCTCCCGATAAAGTCGGCATGTACATGGGCTACTTTTACTGGTGCGTAGCACTGGGTAACCTGTTCGGGGGCCTGCTTTCCGGACTTGCCTACCAGCATTTCGGGCCGGTCGGAACCAACCGCCCTGACCAGATGTGGATACTTTTCGCAGCTCTGGCGGGGTTCACCGCAGTCTCGTTGGTGATATACAATCGCTGGATCATTCATGAAAAGACCGGGTAGTCTCAATATGCGAACACTCCTTGCCGTTACTCTGACCACCCTGCTGGCATACGGCCCGGCATGGGCGGCCTTAACTTACGAGACAGAGCTGGAAATCGTCCGCGAAGACAAAACCAAGTTCCTCAGGGAAAAAGTGACAACCGCCGGTGAGCGGGCAAGAATCGATTTCATCAATGCGGACGGTTCGAGTGACGGTAGCTACCTGGTCACCAATGATGGGGGCAAGACCATGGCTATTCACGACGGAAGCCAGGCAATCTGTGCCACCTGGAGCACCGCAGAGTTTTTCAAAACCGCCGGTGAGGTTGTAAAAAAAGGACGACGATTGTTCAACGCGGATATCAGCAGCGTGGAGCGCGTGCTGGTCGCTGAGGAAACCGGCCCGGATTTGCTGGGATTCCCGACACGCCATCTGAGCCTGCGAACGAACTATGGTGCTGAAGCCAGTGTCCTGTTCATCACATTCATTTTTTCCGTTGAAGAACTCGACGAGGTCTGGATGACGAATGACATCGATTTGCCTGTATTTGAACGCCAGTGGATGGAAGCGGGAACACATACCGGCAGCGAGTTCATCACTGAACACGCCAGCGAGTGGAACCAGCTCATTGACCAACCGGTACTCAAGCATACCAACACCATCACGGTTACCAATGTAAAAAGTGGCAAGACCTTTTCCAAGGTAGAGAACTTCAAGCTCACCCTACTTGAAGAACTTGCCGAAGCGGATCTGGATCCAGACCTTTTTTCACTTCCGGAATGTCAGGAAGTCAGCCCAAAGGTAATGAAAAAAGAGGCTGAGCGGATGCTTAAGAAATATATTTTGTAATGCTGCTACGATAAAAAAATCCGATACAAAAAAAAGCCCCCGGCCCATGTGAGCCGGGGGCTTTTTCTATTAACGATCAGGTCGGATCGGGTTCCATCTCCCAGTGATCCGGCGAGCGCCACATCGCTGACAGTGTCAACGACTTGATGGCCATCATCTCCTTGGGAATGCGATCGTAGAGCTTGATAAACAGCTCATCGTGCTGAAGCAACTCAGCATGCCAATCGTGCCGGTCAACGGACATGGCCTTATGGAAGTCTTCCTTCGAAAAGTCTTCGATACCCTCCCAGTTGATGTCCTGGTAACGGGGCATCCAGCCAATCGGACTCTCTACCGCCGTTGCACGACCATGCGCGCGATCAACAATCCACTCCAGAATGCGCATGTTCTCACCGAAACCCGGCCAGACGAACTTACCGTTTTCATCACGGCGGAACCAGTTAACGCCAAAAATTCGCGGCGGATTCCGGATCTTGCGCCCGAAGCTCAGCCAATGATTGAAATAGTCAGCCATGTGGTAACCGGCAAACGGCAGCATGGCAAACGGATCGCGCCGTACCACGCCCTGCGCACCAAAAGCGGCAGCGGTCGTTTCGGAACCCATCGTTGCCGCCAGGTAGACACCGTACGACCAGTTGAAGGCCTGGAATACCAGCGGAATGGTATCTGACCGCCGCCCACCGAAAACGAAGGCCTCGACGTGTACACCCTGGGGATCATCCCATGCTTCATCGATAACCGGGTTTTGTCCCGAAGGCGCCGTGAAACGTGCGTTTGGATGTGCTGCCGGTGTTTCGCTGTCCGGGGTCCAGTCCTGACCGCGCCAATCAATGGCGTGAGCGGGTGGATCACCATCCATGCCTTCCCACCAGATGTCGCCGCTATCGGTTAACGCGACGTTGGTGAATATGCAATTCTCCTTGATGGATTCCATCGCACTGGCGTTGGTCTGATACGACGTTCCCGGCGCGACACCAAAATAACCTGCCTCGGGATTAATAGCATACAACTTGCCGTCCTTAGCCGGCTTGATCCAGGCAATGTCATCACCGACGGTGGTGACTTTCCAACCTTTATCCAGAAATTCTTTGGGCGGAACAATCATCGCAAAATTGGTCTTGCCACAGGCACTGGGGAATGCCGCAGCAATATAGGTTTTCTTACCGCTGGGCTCTTCAACACCCATGATCAGCATATGTTCAGCCAGCCAGCCTTCGTCGCGGGCCATGGTAGAAGCGATGCGCAGTGCGAGGCACTTCTTGCCCAACAACGCGTTGCCGCCGTAGCCACTGCCGTAGGACCAGATCGCGCGCTCTTCGGGGAAATGCACGATGTATTTGACATCCGGGTTGCAGGGCCAGGGAACATCTTCCTGGCCAGGTTCCAGGGGGGCACCTACCGTGTGCATGCAGGGAACAAACACGCCATCGGTTCCCAAAACGTCGTAAACGGCATTACCCATCCGGGTCATGATCTTCATGTTGACCACAACATAAGGCGAATCGGTAATTTCAAAACCGATCTGTGAAATCGGAGAACCCAGCGGCCCCATGCTGAAAGGAATGACATACATGGTCCGTCCGCGCATTGCGCCATCGAACAGGGGCGTGAGCGTGTCCTTCATCTCCCGCGGATTCATCCAGTTGTTGGTTGGGCCGGCATCCTGCTCACTCAGGCTGCAGATATAAGTACGGTCCTCGACCCTGGCCACATCACTTGGATCAGAGCTTGCAAGGAAGCTTTTTGGGCGAAGCTCAGGATTCAGCCGGATGAACGTACCTGCATCCTCGAGTTCCTGGCAAAGGCGATCGTATTCTTCGTCTGACCCATCGCACCAAACGACGTTGTCAGGCTTGACCAACTCGACCATGTCGGCAACCCATTGTTTCAGTGGCTCGTGTCGTACAACTTCTGGAATAATCATAAACGTGTCTCTTTGGTTTGAGTAAGTTTAGACAAATGAGAATAAACAAATGGTGTAACCGAAAGTATGATTGAAATCACACATGCCTTCAAATTGTATATTAGCAAGGCCATCTACTCCGATGATCAGCCAATATCATTTACCAGCCGGTCCATCCGTGGAATCAGGTACACCACCCAGAAAACGGCAGCAAAACTATAGATCGCCATGACCAGTAATTGCAGCTCAAGTTGCACTCCGGCATCCAGCAGCAGACCCACCAGGCCCGGTGCGATGGCCGTTGAAAACACCATGATTGCCGTTATGACAGAGCGAATCGCACCCAGGTGCAGTGTGCCGTAGAGTTCCGCCCACAGCGCGCCCGAGACCGTCCCCGCAAAACCCATCGTGACCCCGAACAGGGCCATAACCACCGGCAGAATGTATTTTGACTCGGTAACGGCGAGCAGCATCACGCCAAGGCCCATTGTGCCGAGGAAAACCGAAAGCAGCCTGTGCGCACCAAAGCGGTCGACCATCCAGCCCGCCAGCAACGCAGCGGCCACGTGAACAGCGGCGAGTACGGGAAATGAGGCTGCAAACCACTCCAGTTGCCAACCCCGGATCTCAACCAGGGTCACCTGGTTGAAGAACACAGCCGTGATGATAAAAGGTGGCGCAAGCACACCGGGCAACAGAGCGTAAAACAAAGGATGTGCCAATACCTCGCCACGCGTCCATTGGGTTCGATTCTCTTCAGCTGCGTCGTCGGCTTGCTGACCCGGACCCCGCGTTGGATGGCGCTCGTGCCTGAGCAAAAAGTATAAGGCCGGCAAGCCCAGCAGGAGCAACAGAACCGCCGAAGCAACCCAGGTGCCGCGCCAGCCAATCAAGGCCATCGAGGCTACTGCGGCCAATGGCATCAGTCCTTCACTGGCCGGCAGCCCCAGTCCGGCCAGTGAAACAGCCCGGCCCCGATTGCGATTGAACCACCGGCCCATGGCGGTCATTGACGTATGCGTGCACATACCCTGACCGAAAAAACGCAGACCGAATAATAAGAACGCCAGCATCCAGGGGGATGCTACCGACGCCATGGCCAGCGATGTTAACGCCAGCCCGGCGATAACGCCCATCCCCAGCCAGCGAATCGCTATCGTATCCGCGAAGCGACCGGCCCAGGTGAGGAGCGTAGCGCTGGCGAGTGTGCCCACGGTATACAATCCGCCAAACTGGCCGTCGGTAAGGATTAGCTCGGACTTGATGTGGCCGGCAAACAGGGCGATGTAGTAAGTCTGCCCAAAGCCAGAGAAAAGCATCAGTAGAAAACCGCTCGCCAGCCAGGGGGCTTCTTCGCGTAGCTTCATCGGGCGCGGGAAACGCACTCCTCGTAAGGCAATGTAAGCCTGTCATTGGTCTTGCGGTGGCGGCAAATGCACTGCCCGGTGTCGGCAATCACCTTGCACACTTTATCGCTGTCACGAATTTCTTGTTGCTGAACCGGTCGTTGGCCTGATTGCTGGCGCTGCTGATACTCTTCAAACGCCCACAGCCCAACCTTGTACGCCAACAGCGCGACGATGATCCAAATGAGTAAGCGAATTACAATACGCATCGTTTTCTCGAAAAGGGCAAGTTCTTACCTTAAGGATAGCAAAGGCTTGGGATTTATGGGAAATGGGTTAAGATTAGACGGCCACATCGCATCTGATCCCAACCCTACAACACAGGAAGATTCATGCATCACTCTCCCGTGAGGAACGAGGAAATGAGAACCTATGAAAAATAAATCACTCA
>CAYUBS010000055.1:0-17849 GCA_964443145.1 uncultured Wenzhouxiangellaceae bacterium
GGCACAGGTTCCAGCACTCAGGTAACCGGCGGCGGCACAGGTTCCAGCACTCAGGTAACTGGTGGCGGAACAGGATCTACAATTCTCGTAACAGGTGGCGGCACAGGCTCAGAAGCCATTACGATTACGCTGCCAAATGGTACTGGAATGTCGATGGAAGTAAGCCTTGGATGTGGTTCAGCTGGCGTAACAATAGTGGATAACTATTCAGTTCCGATTGTTTCATTTAGTGACGTTAGTGTTTTCGGAGATACCGGACATTGCGAAAGTAACGGCTTTGGCGCAGCATTTCTTGCTGAACCAGGCAGAGACTTTCAGTCTGGAGAGCCAAAATATGGCCGAGTTTCTAAACGCTAAGAATCGTTAATTCCAACGAGAGACATTTGCCCCTGCACTTCGCAGGGGCACTCTTGCACCGTTACCAAGCTAGAATTTGGAAAAAGTAGTTGTCTAATTGATTTAGTTTGGCAGCTCTAAAACCACCTCGCGAATTGAATAATTGCTTGCTTACACCTCTCACCCAGGCGGCCACGCCATTTGCCTGCCTCCCAGCAAGTGGAGGTGAATGTGGTAAACGGCCTGCCCTCCCGCTTTGTTGCAATTCATTGCGACGCGGTACCCGTCCTCTGCAATGCCTTCCTTCCTGGCGATTTCTGCTGCTGCGAGAAATAACTTTCCGATCATTTCTTCGTGTCTAGGCTCCAGGTCATTCATTGTTTCTATATGTTCTTTTGGGATTATCAACACATGCACGGGGGCCTGCGGACTGATGTCCCTGAATGCGAGAATCTCGTCTGTTTCATAAATGATGTCAGCGGGTATTTCGCGGTTGATTATTTTTAAGAACAGATCATCTGACATGTGGTGCTCCAGGTTGGTTTTCCTGCCAAGTATGAAAGATACATCCACCTGACCGCAAGAATCGGGTGGCATATACCCTCCCCGCCCCTAATAATGTGACCATGCAACGAAATCAGCAATATCAGTTAGTCGCAAAGACCATCGGGTGGTTATCAGAGAACCAGTCTATCCAGCCTGACCTGGCCCTTTTGTCGGCCGAAATTGGGGTCAGCCCATATCACCTGCAGCGGGTTTTTCAGCAATGGGCCGGCGTGAGTCCAAAGCAATTTCTTAAGTCCCTGACCCGGAAAGCCGCTGTCGATCGCCTGATCGAAGGCAGCTCTGTTCTTGATGCTGCGCTCGATTCGGGACTGTCCGGACCAGGTCGCCTGCATGACCTGGTGGTATCAACCGATGCACTGAGCCCGGGGGAGATCAGAAAACACGGTGCGGGTGTTGAGCTACATTATGGATTTGGCGAAACGCTATTTGGCAGGGCGCTGATTTCGTGGACCGGTCGTGGTATCAGCTTTTTAGGGTTTTGTGAGGAGACCGGGGAAGAGAACGTACTTGGATCCCTTCAGGAACAGTGGGCAAATGCGCAGTTTGTGGAGGACTCCGGCGAGGCTCAGCAATGGCTGGATCAGGTTTTCGAAGGAAGCCGGGAGCAGCCGATTCCCTTGTGGCTGCGGGGCAGTCCTTTCCAGCTTAAAGTATGGCAGGCACTGATCAGAATCCCGGAAGGCCAACACGCAACCTACGGTCAGCTGGCGACACAAATCGGGCATCCGGGCGCCGCACGGGCCGCCGGAACTGCGATTGGCGCCAATCCGGTCGCATGGATCATTCCCTGCCACCGTGTAATCCGCCAAATGGGGGAACTCGGCGGCTATCGCTGGGGCGAAATCACAAAGAGCGCCCTGATCGGCTACGAGGCCGTTTCAGCCAGTCACTAATTCCACGAAGCTGCCCTGCGGGTCGCGCTCACCGGCCAGAAACTGCCTGATTTGCTCTGCGGCGAGTTCCGGCGCTGGCTGCGATGCAGGGTTTTCCGAGTGATACGCAACCGAGCGTAATGCAGAACGGAGCGGGCCCGGATTGATTCCCAACACCTGTACAGGCGATGACTGGCACTCGGCCGCGAACTGGCTGACCAGCGCACGCAATGCATGCTTACTGACACCGTAGGCACCCCAGAATGCCCCCTCCATTCGCGGAAGGTCCTCGAGCATAAAATACAAATGCCCCTGTCCGGACTCACGCAGCAACGGTAAGCTCTGCGCACTTAACAACCAGGCGGCATTGAGGTTGACCTGGATATTCACCAGCCACTCAGGCGGTGAAACCTGTTCCAGTGGAGTCAGGCCGTCGAACCGTGCAGCACAGTGCACAAGTGCATCAAGCCCGCCAAACTCAGCGCTGACGGTCTCCAGCAACTGATCAAAATCTTCCGGGCCAGCCGTAGCCAGATCCAACGGATAGAGCGCGGGATCGGGCAAACCGGCATCAGTAATGAGGTCGTATGCCGCTTCGAGACCGCGTTTTTCACAGTCGAGCATCACGGTATTGAAACCCGCCTGTGCACACGCCAGTGACAAGGCAGACCCGAGTCCGCCGGCCGCTCCTGTTACAATAATCGTTTTTCCGTTCAAGCCGCGACTCCTGGCAAATTGGCAGTTGGGGTGCCGCGGCAGTTTAACGTTTTGGCAGGTGAGTGAAAAGGATGCCCATATACGAATACGAGGCGAGTAACGAACAGCGTTGTGATTACTGCAGCGCAGGTTTCGAATTACTGAGGAAATTGAGTGAACCGAAACTGGATCGGTGCCCGAAATGTGATGCGCCGGTGATCAGGAAAATTTCCGCACCGAACCTGGGCGGTAGCGGTCCGTCTATGGACAGCGCCAACATAGAGAAACACGGGTTCACACAATATAAAAAGGCTGGCAACGGAGTATATGAAAAAACCGCTGGAAAAGGCCCTGACGTGATCAATAAGGACTGAGTATTAGCGCCACCGTAGCTGCCGGGCGGACTGCCACGCAGCGAACAGGTCAGGCAATTTCAACTTTTGAAGTTCTTCCTGGTACTGGCCTGGCTGCCGATTTTGTAAACGCTTCAGCTGCCGGGAATACAGCGCATTAATGGCAAAGACATGACGGGCAGGCTGATAGGAAGCGGCTTCGCTGGCGGGTATCGCACCGCTCTGGCCAATCCCGTTCGCTTCGAACAAATCGTTAAATAAAGCCCCTGCCCCGGATGACTCCGAACGGTTTTCGATATCCTCCCTGCTGACTCCGTGCCTGGCGAGCAGGTTTAACGGCACCCACCAGAATCCACTCCGGCGATTTGGCCCTGAGCTTTCACGAATGAGCTGCAACTGACCACTTCCCGCCAGCATGCCGGTTTCGAAATGCAATGCGCCCTGCCCTATACCGCATGCAGCCAGCTCGATTTCAAGTTGGGGCCGCATGATTTCAATACATGCTTTTTTTAAACCACCGAGGTCAGCGGGCGCATCAGCATCCAGCCTGTACTCAGCGCTGTCAAAAAACCGATTAAACAGTTCTGCACTCAACATGTGCAGCGCACCGGTCCGTTTCATCTCTTTCAGCACCGGGTGATGACTCTCGGCCGGATTTTTTTGCACACACTCGCTACGCCACCAGGCGATTTTACTGCGCGCGACATCCTCATCAGAAATACTGGAACAAATGTTTTCGATCACGGCAAAAAGCGCGTAAACCGGTAACAACTTTTGTACGTGCTGTCTCGGAGCAAAAGCACGGGACATACGAAATGCAGGGCCGGACCGAGCCACGTGCTCCCAACAAAACAGTTGGTCATTACTTTCGCTTTCGGCAGGACTCGACATTCAGGGGGTTTTTGGCAGTCTCGGCACGATCCATTCAAACAGGTCGTCCGGGTGATGAATCTGCAGGCTGGCATCCACCAGTTCGCCAACCAGTTCGGCCGAACCATATCCATAGTGGATTGCCGCAGTTTGTGTACCCGCGGCCTTGCCCGCCTGCACGTCCCTGATGTCATCACCCACAAACAAAGTATCTTCAGGAGCGACCCCGAGGATTTCGCAGGCCAGGACCACCGGCGCGGGGTGTGGCTTACTCTCCTGCAGCGTATCTCCGCAAACCACGCAGGAAATTGAATCTTTCAGGTTAGCGGCCGCTATGACCGGAAGGGTTAACGATTCGATCTTATTAGTGACCACACCCCACGGAATTTCGTGCAGGTTCAACAGCTCGAGTAACGCCGGAACACCATCGTAAAGGTTGGAGTGATGAAAACTGTTGTCAGCATAGTGCTCTATCAGCCGCAGCCTCCACTTTTCGAAAACACCCCAGTCCGCATCAGGCATCCCGGCCTTAATAAGGCCCGCCGCTCCTTTGGAAACGAAGCGTGCCATGCCAGGCACACCCAACGGGGGCAGCCCCTCGGTTTCCCTCACATAGTTCAAAGACCCTACCAGGTCGGGAGCCGAATCCAGCAGGGTCCCGTCAAGATCAAAAAGTACTGCCCCGATTTGTTTCATGCCAGGGGTTTGGTGGCATGCACCAGGTAATTCACTTTGACATTACCTCCCAGCATCACACTGCGGGTGATCGGGTTGTAATGGAGCCCGGTGACATCCTTCAGCTCCAGTCCGGCCCGGCGCAACCAGGCGCTCAGCTCAGAGGGTTTGATGAACCGGTCGTAGCGATGCGTTCCGCGTGGCAGCAAGCGGGCAATGTACTCTGCACCAACGATACCCAGTGCAAAAGCCAGTGGTGTGCGGTTAAGCGTAGAGAAAAAAGCGTGTCCGCCCGGCTTCAACAGCTCATGGACGGAGCGGATTATAGATGCAGGGTCCGGCACGTGTTCCAGCATTTCCATGCAAGTGACAACATCGAAGCTGGCCGGCGCCTCACTGGCCTGGTCTTCCACCGTTTTTTCCTGGTAGTCAATTTCCAATTCGGATTCATGCAGGTGCAACCGGGCAGTCGCCAGTACGCGGGGTGCGATATCGATGCCTTTAACCAGCCCATTCTTTCGCGCCAGCGATTCGGCCAGTATTCCACCGCCGCAACCAACATCGAGAACCTGGGCTCCTGCAATCTCCGCCCGGTCGGCAATAAACTTCAGGCGAGCCGGGTTGAGGTCATGCAGTGGCCTGAACGGACCCTCAGGGTCCCACCAGCCGGATGCCACCGAATCAAATTTTTCACGTTCGGTACTATCGATGTTCTGGGTTGCTTGAGAATTCACTGGGAAGTTTCCTTTAATGCGTTTGGTCTATTCTGTTCCATTCCTGCGAGGCGCGCTTGCCATTTTCGGGCAGAATCGAGCACCCCATCAAGATCAATTGTGGTCAACTTCCCTTCGGCCAGCAACCGCTTTCCAGCCACCCAGACATCACTGACCTGCCTGCTGGAAGCGGCGTAGACCAGCTGCGATATCACGTTGTGTAGTGGCTGGGTTTCGGGGCTGTTGAGATTCAGTGCACATAAATCAGCCTGCTTTCCCACTTCTATACTGCCGATGCGCTCTTCCAGTCCAAGTGCACGTGCACCATTAATGGTCATCATTTCCAGCACCTGGAAGGCCGGGGCCGCCTCTGCATCACCGGATACCCCCTTGGCCAATAGTGCGGCCGTTTGTGCTTCGGCCAGCAAATCAAGGTCGTTATTACTGGCCGCCCCATCGGTACCCAGCGCGACATTCACCCCCGCCTTGAGCAGGGAGCTCAACGGGCAGATGCCGCTGGCGAGCTTCAGATTGGACTGCGGACAGTGGATCACATGTGCACCGGTCGCTACCAATCGATCAATGTCTTCCTTAGAAATCTGTGTCATATGAACAGCTTGTAGTCTGCTATTAAAGAGATTCCTTAAGTTTAATCGAACCAAAGGATGCAGATCATGCTGTTGCAGTGACTGCTTTATTTCCCACTCGGTTTCCAGTAAGTGCATATGAACCGGCAACCCACGCTCAACCGAGAGCACCGCTATCCGGTCGAGGGTCTCGTCAGAGACCGTATAGGGTGCATGGGGTGAAAGCGTGAAACTGATCAATGGCTCCGACTTCCAGCGCTCGTGCAGAGCGAGGCCTTTTTCGACGTAGCTTTCGACATCGACAGCCCAGGCCGACTCAATTTCTATAATGGTGATACCGATACTGGCCCGCATTCCGGTCTCAAGGCAGACTTCAATCGCCGAATCGGCGAAGAAATACATGTCATTGAAGCAGGTTGTTCCCGAACGCAGCATCTCGGCTATTGCCAGGCGTGTGCCATCGGCGACAAATTCCGGCCCCACGAATTCACGTTCGGCCGGCCAGATATGATCCCGCAACCAGACCGGCAACTCCATGTCATCAGCGTAGCCACGGAGCAAAGTCATGGGCGCGTGGGTGTGCGCGTTGACCAGCCCCGGAATGAGTAAATGATCTGATAAATCAATTAGTTCCGCATCAGGCCACGACTCTTTGGCCTCTGCCAGTGGCAGCACCGCGCGGATTACATCATCGCAAACAACCACGCCGTAGTTCTCGAGGACCACATCTTGTGGTCGCACCGGAACGACATAACGCGCATGGATCAGTTTTGTCGACAACTAGCCCTTCACTCTTGAGACGTACTCTCCGGATCGCGTATCCACGCGAATCACCTCTTCGTTATTGACGAACAGAGGAACCCGAACAACCGCACCCGTCTCCAGCGTTGCCGGTTTACCGCCACCGCCTGAAGTATCACCCCTCAGACCCGGGTCGGTCTCCACGATCTTGAGCTCGGTAAAGTTTGGTGGCATGACACTCAGTGGCGCGCCATTGTACAGCGTCATAAGGCACATATCCTCTTCTTTCAACCACTTAGCGCCATCACCCATCGCATCCTTCGAGCACTCGTGTTGCTCGTAGTTTGTCGGGTCCATAAAGTGCCAGAACTCACCGTCGTTATAGAGGTACTGCATCTCCATTTCGAACACATCAGCTGCTTCAACGGACTCACCGGACTTGAACGTGCGCTCGATGGTTCGGCCGGTCTTCAGGTTCCTGACACGTACGCGGCTAAACGCCTGACCCTTGCCGGGTTTCACAAATTCATTTTCGATGATGTTGTAGGGATCGCCGTCCAGGATGATCTTCAGGCCGCCCCTGAATTCATTGGTACTGTAACTAGCCATCGAGGCCTCCAAACAAAATAAGAATGATAACGCGAACCGCGGCAGGACACCATGCGAAGCACCATAGACTGTTATTTCATGTCGAATTCAGCCATAATCAACGCTTAGACAAAGCGCGCAACACTTGGGAATTAAGTTGCAATAAGTACGCTAATTAATTGATTCCAAGTATGAAAATGTGTTAAATATACCTTTATAGGTAAGGGGCATGGAGGCCAATTACGCATGCACAGCGTCAATCTCTTAGTCACAGATAGATCTCCCGAATCTGCCGAGCATATCAATTCTATGCTGCGCAATTCCGGAATTAAAATTCATGTAATACACACGCGGACAAGTTCTGATGTCAAGCGTGCCCTCGACCATGATTCCCCGGTCCTGATCCTCTATGCGAACCCTGAAGAAAGTGAAGCTTCGCTGGAAGATGTGGCCGAACTGGCAACCGCGTTTAATGTTCCACTTGCCCTGTTCACGGCGCTGGACGACGCGGAACGACTGACTGGCATGCTGGCGCACACGCCCTGCTTTGTAATCAATTCGGAAAATGAAAACCTGCTGACCGAAGCGGTGAACCGCTTGATCAGCAGCAGCGAGAACGAACGCACCTTCGAAAAGCAACAGGCGTTCCTGGAAGAACTCGAGCACCGCTACAATCTGTTGCTGGACAGTTCACGTGATGCAATTGCCTACGTGCACGAAGGGCTGCACGTTTACACCAACCGTGCCTACCTGGAAGCACTGCGGGTAAAGGAAGATGCAGACATCGCCGGTTTGTCATTACTGGAAATGCTTGATGCCGGTGAGACCAATCTCAAAACCCTGTTGAGGGGGCTGTCTAAAGGACAATTCCCGAGCGAGCCTCTTGAGGTCAAGGTAAGCAGACCGGATGGAAGCGACTTCGGTGCCAACCTGGTTTTCTCTCCCGCGCGCTTCGACGGGGAAGACTGTATCCAGATGATGATGCAACGCAAGGATGCCGCCAATGAACTGGCAGCTGAACTGGAGCGCATGCGCAACACCGATCCACTCACCCACCTGCACAATCGAAAAGCATTTGCAGATGCTCTGGACGAGTGCATCAAGACCGGAAGCGACAATCGTGCCGCTGCTGTTCTGTATATCGAAACCGATGGTATCGACGAACTCCAGGATGAACTGAACGTAGAGACCATGGATGCCTTCATTTCCGACCTGGCCGGTATCATTAAGAAGAATCTGGCCGAGAAGGACATCGCAGCCCGAATCAGCGATCACGGATTCGCCGTACTGATTGGGCGTGACAGTAATACGGAACTCGAACAGGTTGGCCAGGAAATCCTGTCGGCGTATCGCGGCCACATCATTGAAATTGGTGAGCGCGCGCTCTCGGCCTCCTGCAGCATCGGCCTGGCGCCGGTTGCCCGCATGACCGTCAACTCACCAGAAATCATTTCCCGTGCTCGCAAAGCACAGGCTGAGGCAGCGGAGAAAGGCGACCAACTGATCGTGTTCCGCCCACAGCTGACCGCAGTAGCATCCCTCGAAGGCGAACCGGACTGGCTAGAGCGGATACGGCACGCACTGGGCAACCAGGACTTCTACAGCGTCCAGCAGTCAATCGTCGACCTTGATGGCGAAGGCGAGCAGATGATGGAGAACATCACCTTCATGCGCGGCGAGAGCGGCGACCACTCTTCCGTGGAATTCCAGACCGTTGCCGAGCGCAATGACCTGGCGGGAACCATCGACAGGCACGTGATTCCCGGATTGCTGAAAACCTTCGTGGATAGCGAAGAACGCCAGATCATCAGCCTGAGTAACAACTCGCTGCTGGATTATGGTTTCCCAGCCTGGTTCGCCAAAGAGATGCAAGCCTCCTGCGTTGAAGGCAGCAGGGTAATCCTGCAAATCGAGGCAGCTGCAGCACAAGTCAATTTGCGACCGGCACAGAGACTGATGAAGGAACTCAAACCGCTCGGGTGCCAACTGGCGATCAGCCTGTTTGACTCGGATCGACGTTGCCGCCAGTTGCTGGAACACCTTGACGTCTCTTACGTCAAATTATTGCCGGCCCTGACCGAGGACCTGACCTCAAGCACCAAGAACCAGGAGGCCGTCAGAAAGATAGTCGCGGCCGCTGATCCGCACGACATAGCGGTGATCGCGGACGAGGTAGCAGACACCTCCAGCCTGGCGGTTCTGTGGCAGTGCGGCGTTAAGTTGATTGCCGGCGCTTTCCTGCGCGAATCATCACAGGTGATCGCTCAATAAATAGGCAGTAAACTCTGCCTATGCACAGCACAGGCAGATTTGCTCCCTCCCCCACCGGAGAATTACATTACGGCTCGCTTATCGCGGCCGTCGCCAGCTATCTGCAGGCAAAGTCATCCGGCGGTTGCTGGCTGGTCCGCGTCGAAGACATCGACCCACCCCGCGAAGTACCCGGTAGTGCAAAAAGCATCCTCCAGGATCTGAAGAGCTTTGGGTTGCTCTTCAACCAACCCGTGTTGTACCAAAGCCAGCGGTCAGGAGCCTACGAACAGGCCATTGAGCAGTTGCTGGACCAGGACAAGGCGTACTGGTGTGGATGCAGCCGTTCGGAGCTGCCCCAGTCCGGCGTTTACCCCGGCACCTGCGCTGCGGGCCTGCCAAACGGGAAATCACCCCGTGCTGTGCGACTCAGGGTCGATAACGAAGCAATTTGCTTCACTGACCGGATACAAGGGCCAGTTGAAGAAAACCTGCGCAACTCGGTCGGTGATTTTGTCATCCGGCGTGCAGACGGATTGGCCGCCTACCAACTTGCCGTGGTGGTTGATGATGCGTTCCAGGAAATTACGGAGGTAGTGAGGGGTGCCGACCTGCTCGATTCGACCGCCCGGCAGATCCATCTGCAAAAATGTCTGGGCCTGCCCACGCCATCCTATGCACATCACCCTGTTGCCATGAATCCCGGTGGCCACAAGCTGAGCAAGCGCGAAGACGCCGACCCGGTTTCCCGACTGCCACCTGCAAAGGCACTGGAGCAGGCACTCCATTTTCTCGGTCAGGCCTGCCCATCCGGGATGGTTCTTGATGAAATACTGGACTGGGCAATGGACAATTGGCAGCTCAGTCGTATCCCCCGTACGAGACAATTATTCACGCTATAATGCACGATCACCCGTGCGAGCAATGCAATGAATTCCAACTACCTAGATTTCGAGCAACCGATTGCTGAACTGCAAGCCAAGATTGATGAATTGAGAAACGTTGGCTCGGACAACGCCATCAACCTCGACGAAGAAATCCAGCGTTTACAATCCAAGATGCGCACCAAGATCAAGGGCATCTTCAAGGACCTCTCGCCGTGGCAAATTTCACAGTTAAGCCGGCACCCGTTGCGGCCCTATACGCTTGACTATGTCGGTAAGATTTTCGAAGAGTTCCACGAACTGCACGGCGACCGGGCCTTTGCGGATGACCATGCTATCGTTGGCGGCCTGGCCCGCTTCAGGGGCCGCCCAATCGTATTTATAGGGCAGCAAAAAGGTCGCGACACCAAAGCCAAAGTCTTCCGCAATTTTGGCATGCCCCGGCCGGAAGGTTACCGCAAGGCTTTGCGCCTGATGAACATGGCGGCCCGCTTTCACCTGCCGTTAGTCACCTTCATAGACACGCCTGGAGCCTATCCCGGTGTGGGAGCGGAAGAACGCAACCAGTCCGAGGCCATTGCGCGCAACCTGCTGGTGATGTCGCGCCTTCCTGTGCCCATCATTTGCACCATCATCGGTGAGGGCGGCTCAGGCGGAGCCCTGGCCATCGGCGTTGGCGACCGCGTCAATATCCTCGAGTACAGCACCTACTCGGTCATATCGCCGGAAGGCTGCGCTTCCATCCTGTGGAAAGACGCGGCCAATGCAGAAGAAGCTGCCAGTGCCCTGGGCATCACTTCGGATCGCCTCAAGAAGATGGGACTGGTCGATGAAGTCATTCCAGAACCACTCGGTGGTGCCCACAAAGAGCCCGATGAGGTAGCCTCACGTATCGCTGACTGCCTGGAAAAACAACTGGCCGCATTCGAACAAAAAACTTCTGAACAGATAATCGAAGAACGCTATGAGCGTCTGCTCAAATTTGGTGAATTCCAGGACTAGGCAAGGCGCACGTCACGTGAAGCAACAAGCTGCGAATTTCACGGTCAGGCTATTGCTGGACCGTCTGGCCCGCCTGCCCGATACAGAGAAGTACTGGGTTGGGTTTAGCGGCGGAGCGGACTCTACTGCTTTGTTGCAGGCTTTGCATGAGTGCCGGGAGCAATTGGAAGCGCCGATCCAGGCGGTCCACTTTCACCACGGATTGCAGGATGGCGCCGATGCCTGGCAAAGCCACTGCGAAACCTATTGCCGGGACAGAGACATCCCTTTTTATTCAGAGCAGCTGGAAATAAACCGGGCTGCAAAAAGCAGCCTGGAAGAAGAATCACGAAATGGCAGGTACCGCGCCATTGGCCGCTTACTGGGTGAAAAAGAAACCTACCTGACAGCCCACCACGCGGAAGACCAGGCCGAAACCCTGTTCCTGAACCTGATGCGCGGAAGCGGCATAGAGGGACTGGCCGGCATCCCCGGACTGAGGACACTGGAAAAAGGCTGGGTCGCCCGGCCTCTGCTGGATTTCCACCGGGCCGACCTCGAGCAATTCCTGCTCAGTCGTCAACTGGACTGGCTGACAGATCCTTCCAATGCTGATACTGCATTTGACCGCAATTACCTGCGACAGGATTTTTTTCCCTTACTGGAGAAACGCTGGCCGGGTGTCGTGAACCGCCTGTCCCGGACCGCCAGAAATGCCCGCATCACTGCCACCGCGATGGCGGCGTTTATTGAAGGTCAGTCCGGTGACCTGATTAAGGACCGGCTCAGGATGCCGTTGCCAAAATTGCTCGAACTGGAGCCTGAAATGCAAACCCTGATCATGCGCCAGTGGTTGCGCAAGCATGAAATCCCGATGCTGCCTGAAGTACGGCTGCGGGAGTTCCTGGATCAACTGGCCGGTTCAAAGCTGATCAACCAGGCCGAAGTTCAATGGGGCGACTGGATGATCAAACGTTACCAGCGTGATTTGTGGTTACATCGGCGTGCGCCTTTCCCACCCTGCCCTGACTTGCAATGGCAGCAGGACAAACAACTCGAATTAGGGCCGGATTGCGGAATGGTCCGCCTGATCGGCAAAACGACTCCCGTACCAGGTTCCTGGAGGATACGTTCACGTGAAGCCGGAGACCGGATCCGCTTGCTGCCGAACGGTCCCAGCCACAAGATCAAACAACTTTTCCAGGCCGCCTTCATTCCACCCTGGCTGCGAACGGGTATACCTGTACTGGAGTGGGATGGCGAACCGGTCGCCCTGGGCGACTGGGTGGTAAGCTATCGCCTGAAAAACTGGCTTTTCGAAAATGATCTGGAATACTGCTGGCAGCCCTCCGACCCGGTGCTGTCGCGAATTCGCTCTGACTGCCAACTAGAAGAAGATGATAATGAATAAAAAGACCGAAAAACTCCCTGATTTTGAAAAATCACTTGAAGAACTTGAGTCACTGGTGGAGCAACTGGAATCCGGTGACCTCAGCCTTGATCAGTCACTGAAACAGTTCAAGCGCGGCGTGGAGCTGACCCGCCACTGCCAGGGCGTTCTGGACCAGGCACAGCAAACCGTGCAAACACTGATGAATACGGATGATGAATCATCAGCGGTTCCCTTCTCCACAGATGACTGAGCCATCCGCACGCGTTACGCAGTGGCAGGCACGCATCGAGGTTGTTCTCGACCGGCAGCTGCCGCAAGAGGCCGAGGAGCCACAGTTACTGCATCGTGCCATGCGCTATGCAGCACTGTCCGGCGGCAAAAGATTCCGCCCGATTCTTGTATATGCCACCGGCGAAGCGCTCGGACTCGCGGTGGAAATCCTGGACCCGGTGGCTGCGGCGATTGAATTCATCCATGCCTACTCCCTGATACACGATGACCTGCCGGCCATGGACGACGACGACCTGCGCCGCGGAAGGCTGACTTGCCACAAGGCCTTTGATGAGGCAACCGCCATCCTGGCCGGTGACGCCTTACAGGCGCTGGCATTCCAGGTACTGGCCGGTGAATTACCCGCGACTGGCGCGAACAGCCTGGCCGTCATCAGCACGATTTCAGGGGCCTGTGGATCCATCGGCATGGCCGGTGGCCAGGTATTGGACCTGAGCGCTGTGGGGCAGAGAATCAGCGAGCAGGAACTCACCACCATGCATCGCCTTAAAACGGGCGCATTGATAACGTCTGCGATCACCTCACCGGCCATTTTGTCCGGAACGGATAGCGAAACAGTGGCCCATCTTTCCGCCTATGGGGAAAGCATCGGCCTGGCCTTCCAGGTTCATGATGACATCCTGGATGTGACCGGCAGCACAGAATTGACTGGAAAAAGCACACTGGCGGATGCCGCCCTTAACAAACCCACTTTCCCATCGATCCTCGGACTGGAAAATTCCCGCAAAATAGCACGGGAACTGCGCGACGAGGCCATTTTTCACCTGCAACATATCGATGGTCAAACCGAAACACTGGCCTGGCTCGCCGACTATGTTATTAGTCGCGACAGATAGCTTCCCGGGCCCGGCACAGCTAAAATGGCAGCGATGAACGAACAACACTATCAACTATTGGGTTCCATCGACTCTCCGGCCGATCTGAGACAACTCGATGAAGAACATTTGCCGCAGGTCGCAGAAGAGTTACGGCAATACCTGATTGAGTCTGTCGCCACCAGCGGCGGGCACTTCGGCGCCGGGCTAGGCTGTGTGGAGCTTACTGTAGCGCTGCATTTCCTGTATGACACGCCCCACGATCGCATCGTGTGGGATGTCGGCCACCAGGCTTACCCGCACAAAATACTGTGTGAACGTGCCCGAAGCATCACCACGATCAAGCAGAAGCAGGGCCTGGCGCCGTTCCCGAAACGTTCGGAAAGCGAGTACGACACGTTCGGTACAGGCCATTCCTCCACCTCGATCAGCGCTGCCCTCGGTATGGCTGCTGCTGCAGCCCTGGAGGATGAAGACCGCAAGTGCGTGGCAATAATCGGTGATGGCGCGATGACGGCCGGCATGGCATACGAAGCGCTCAACCACGGCGGGGACCTGGATAACGACCTGCTGGTGGTCCTGAATGAAAACCAGATGTCCATCTCGCCCAACGTCGGCGCGATGACCAAGATGCTGGGGCGCCTGATGAGCGGGCCCACAATGACGGGAATCAGGGAACGCGGCAAAAGCATGCTGCACCGCAACTCCCGCACCTGGCGGTTCATGAGCCGCTGGGAAGAACACATCAAGGGCATGGTCATGCCCAGCACATTGTTCGAGGAACTGGGATTCAACTATCTCGGACCGATTGACGGTCACGACATACCCACGCTGGTCCGGACTATCCGCACCGCGCGCGATATTCCCGGGCCCAACCTGCTGCACATCATCACTGAAAAGGGCAAGGGTTACGAACCGGCAGAAAAAGATCCGATCAAATACCATGCGGTCGGCCCGTTTGATCCGCAGACCGGGGTTGTAGCCAAACCAGCCAGCTCAAAGCCTGCCCCCACCTACACCGATGTATTTGGACAATGGGTGTGCGACATGGCAGAACAGGACAAACGCCTGTTGGCCATTACCCCCGCAATGCGCGAGGGATCTGGACTGGTCGAATTTCACAAACGATTCCCGGAGCGTTACTTCGACGTGGGGATCGCGGAACAGCACAGCGTCACGCTGGCGGCTGGAATGGCCTGCGAAAATGCACACCCGGTGGTTGCCATTTACAGCACCTTCCTGCAACGCGCCTATGACCAGATGATTCATGACGTCGCATTGCAGGACCTGCCGGTGCTGTTTGCCATCGACCGGGCCGGACTGGTTGGGCCGGACGGCCCCACCCATGCGGGAAGTTTCGATCTTAGTTTCATGCGCTGCATCCCGGGCATGGTGATCATGGCCCCGGCGGATGAAAACGAGTGCCGCCAGATGCTGTATACCGGCTTCTGTCACGATGGGCCAGCCGCTGTACGCTACCCACGCGGGCGTGGACCGGGTGTTGAAATCGAACAAAAAATGACCGCCCTGCCCCTGGGTAAGTCTGTCACCGCTCGCCAGGGTAGCAAGCTGGCTATCCTGGCTTTCGGCAGCATGGTTGAACCCTGTGTCAGCGTGGCCGAACAATTGAATGCAACCCTGATCAACATGCGTTTCGTCAAACCGCTGGACCACGCAGCCATCCGCCTGGCCGCCGCGCAGCATGACTACCTGGTGACTGTTGAGGAAAATGCGGTTGCCGGTGGCGCCGGCAGCGGGGTAAATGAGTTCCTGGCGGCAGAAGGACAACCGCTGAAGATCCTGAATTTAGGTTTGGCTGACAATTACATTCAACACGGGACCCGTGGCGAATGTCTGCACCAGGCCGGCCTGGACAGTGAAGGCATACTGGCCAGTATCGTCAGGCGTTTCGGTAGTCTGGAACAGAGTCCGGAGAGCAACTTACGGCAGACGGGCGCCTGAGGGCAAAGAAGCAATTTGCCGATCCTGCCATTTCCCCAACATAACGATCGCCAGTCCGGCGCCCAGTAATGCCAGGAACATATCGGACTGGGTATCCCAGACATACCCCTGCGTACCCAGAAACGCTTCTGCTCCCTGCTTGCTTAGTAGCGCAACCCACCATTCGATCAATTCATACAGCGCACTGAACGCCAGGCAAATGCTGACCACGAAGAGCGATAGCCAACCCCTCCTGGCAACTACCCGGTTGCGCAGTAAAATCTCGCGGACGACCACCGCCGGCACAAAGCCCTGCGCCAGGTGTCCCAACTTGTCGTAGTTATTGCGGTCACCACCCATCCAGTCTCTGAGCCAGTCTCCTGCCGGCACTTCTGCGTAAGTGTAGTGGCCACCTACCATCAGGATGATGGCATGAACGAGGATCAACCAGTAGGACAAAGGCGTCAGCGGGAAACGCTTACGGGTAAACCAGAGAATAATCAGCGCAATCAGCGCCGGGGCAACCTCCAGCCACCAGGTCAGATAGTCATGAGGGTGCCATCCCGACCAGGCCAGGACGGCAAAAAATATCGCCAGCCAGAAGAGGTTCAATTAATCCGCGTCAAATACCCTGACGGCCAGCACGTCGCAACTGGAACCGTGAAGCACCGAGTTGGCCGTGGCGCCGAGCAGGAGCTGGACACCTTTCTGCCCATGTGTTCCAAGCACGATCAGGTCCATCCCGTTTTCTTCAGCAAACTGGCGTATTTCACGGGCCGGTGTTCCACTGAGGAAATGACGGCCTGATTCAGGGACACCGGCGGTCTCACCGATCGTATCCAGTTTCTGTCGTAATTCTGAACGCAGGTTTTCCTCAACCTCATCCATGCCGACAAAAACAGGACCATAAGGCACAACTCCCATGTACACCGAATCCATTGGCTCCTGAACATAAAGAAGGTGGATTTCACTATCCGGTGCAGCCACATCAAGTGCTCTCTTCATAACCGCAGAAGACTCACTGCTCAGATCAATCGCAACAGCAATTTTTGTATAGCCGGACATCTCTTTCTCCATTCTCAAAGTGCACCCCAGATTTTATTTTAGACCAGACACCGGCAAAATGGATGATTAGTATCAATGGCGGCAGAAATGACGCGAACTATGATTGAATCAATGAGTAAAGCAGAACCTAAAATGCGCGCCATGCGCATCCACCGGCTGGGACCGCTCAATTCGGATAATCCACCGCTGCAGGAAGACCGGGTGGCTATCCCGAAACCCGGCGATGGTGAGTTGCTGATTCGTGTCCATGCCTGTGGTGTTTGCCACACCGAGCTGGATGAAATTGAAGGCCGCACCGCTCCTGCGACCCTGCCGATGACCCCCGGGCACCAGGTCGTTGGCACGGTAGCCACACAAGGGCCGGGCTGCAGCACGGACCTGTTGAAACAGCGTATCGGTGTTGCCTGGATCCATTCCGCCTGCGGCACTTGCAGCTGGTGTCTCGGCGGCAGGGAAAACCTGTGCCCTGACTTCGTCGCCTGCGGTCGCGACACCCACGGTGGTTATGCGCAATACATGACGGTACCGGAAAAGTTTGCCCACCCCATACCGGGGCAAATCGGCGACCTGGAAGCAACGCCCCTGCTATGCGCCGGAGCGGTCGGTTTCCGGGCCCTGAGTCTTTGCCGGCTGCAGAATGGCCAAAGCCTCGGATTGACCGGCTTCGGGGCATCAGGTCACCTGGTTTTGCAGATGGCAAAACACCTGTATCCGGATTCACCGGTTTTCATATTTGCACGCAGCCTGAAAGAACGCGATTTTTCTTTACAGCTGGGCGCGGACTGGGCCGGAAACACCACCGACCGGCCGGACACGGGTCTCGACGCCATTATCGATACCACACCCGCCTGGTTACCGGTGGTTTCCGCCCTGCAGGCTTTGTCACCCGGAGGCAGGCTGGTGATCAATGCGATTCGCAAGGAAACGGACGACCGCGAAGTACTCTCCACTATCGATTACAACACACACCTGTGGCGGGAGAAGTCTCTATGCACGGTGGCAAACGTCACTCGCAAGGATGTCCAGGAATGTCTGCGCCTGGCCACTGAAATACCGCTCAGGCCACGGGTTGCCGCCTACCCGCTCGAGGCCGCCAACCAGGCCCTACTGGATTTAAAGCAAGGCGACATCGAAGGCGCCAAAGTTCTGCGGATTATTTGACCGCAAGACCGGGACCGATCCTTCTGCGCCTGAATAGCCGGGTCGTCATCGCCCAGAAGACCACCCCACT